>JBILGQ010000201.1:0-3153 GCA_044350955.1 Candidatus Marinamargulisbacteria bacterium
TATCATTATTTAAAGCGTCTTTAAACAGGGTTGTTAAGGCCGCCTGATTTTCGCTTGCCCGATCTGATCCTTGTACTAAGCTATCTGATAACTCAGAATCAATCGATACATAGTTAATACTTGATTCTTTAGATTCTAAAAACTGAATAAAATGACTATCGATCATCGCATGTAAAAACAACACTTCTAAGCCTTGTTCCTTACATAACTCGACATAGCTAACCTGCGCTTCTTTATCTGAACAGTATAATACTTTATTAGCTGTTTTTTCTTTATTGCGTTCTAAGTATGCCGGTATAGATGTTTTTTTATCTGTACTAGAATCAAATAAAATAATGTCTTTTACTTTGCTATAAAAATCATCGTTCTGCATCATGCCATATTTAATAAATGGGCTAATATCATTCCAATAATTTTCAAAATTTTCTGAGTCATTTTTTACTAAGTCATTCAATTTATCAGCGACTTTTTTTACGATATGCTTTGATATTTTTTGTACGTACGGATCATTTTGTAAATACGAACGCGATACGTTTAAAGGGATTTCCGGGCAGTCTATAGCCCCTTGCAACAATGTCAAAAACTCGGGCACAACGTCTTTCGAATTATCAGACACAAATACTTGTTTACAGAATAACTTGATTTGCCCCTTGTTAGCATCAAGCTCATGCATCACTTTGGGGAAGTACAAAATACCTTTTAGGTTAAAGGGATAATCCACATTTAAGTGAATCCAAAATAAAGGCTCTTGGTTAAATGGAAATAATTTTTTATAAAACTCTTTATACTCGTCTTCTGAACACTCATTAGGCGTTTTTATCCATAAAGGATTATTATCGTTTACTTTTTCACCGTTTACTTGAATGTCTACAGGTAAAAAATTGGTGTATTTTTCAACAAGATGCTTAATACGTAATTCTTCTAAATACTCTTTACTCTCTTCATTGATATGCAAAATAATATCTGTTCCAACTTCAGTTCTATCAGATTGTGTAATCGTATATTTCGTAGATCCATCACAAGTCCATAAAATAGATTGTGCTTCTTTTCGGTATGATTTCGACCGAATTTCAACCAGATCCGCTACCATAAAGGCTGAATAAAAGCCTAAACCAAAGTGACCAATGATATCTGTATTCTCTTTATCTTCATTTTTATCTTTAAATTTTTGAACAAACTCTTCTGCCCCTGAAAATGCAATTTGAGCTATATATTTTTCGACTTCTTCGGCATCTAAGCCAAGCCCAGTATCAGAAAAAGTCAGTGTTTTATTGTCTTTATCGATACTAATATTAATTTTAGGAGTACGAACATCAACAGCTTCAGTAATGGCTATTTTTTGCAATTTTGTAATAGCATCAAAGGCGTTTGAAACCAATTCTCGTAAAAATATTTCATGGTCTGAATACAACCATTTTTTTATAATCGGAAATATATTTTCGGTATGAATCGATATATTACCTTCTCTATTTATCTTTTCAGAATTTAATTTTTCACTTGTTTTTTTGGGCATGAAAAGCCTCCTATGTTTTTTATTTTATTTTTATAAATTATAGCAATTTAGGAAGATGTGTCCAAGGATAGGCTGTGACTTTATCAGATAATTTAATAGGTCGTTCAACACGACAAATTATAGCTGATTGTTTAATCTGGGGCATCTCATTCATTAAAGCCTGAAGATGCTTTGCATCACTTATTTTTGGCGAACTTGTCCACTTCACTTCTATGGGTAAAACAGAGTCGGTTTTTTCGATAATCCAGTCTATCTCGGCCCCGGATGTATCTTTCCAAAATTTAATTCTTATTATGTCGTCTGATTGTCTTGCTAACTTTTTAAGCTCTAACCCAATATACTGTTCAAATAATCGACCTAGTATTTCTTCTGATGTTTGAATACCTTCTTTTGCAGCTAAACGCCTTATCCCCAAATCAAATACAATAAATTTATCGGCTTTAGCTAATCGTCGTCTGGTATTTGTATATAAAAACGGCTCAAATCTCTGAGCCACTAAACACTCTTCTAATAATGTGTAATAAGCGGATATAGTCGTATGTGCAACCCCAATATCAGACGATAGTTTTGACAAATTCAAACTTTTGCCTGATTCTATAGCTGCTAATTCTAAAAAACGCTTAAAATGGCCTATGTTGCGCGTTGCTGCTTCTTGTCTAATTTCTTCTTCAATAAAATTTTCAGTATAATCTCTGAGTAATATGTCTTTGCTTCTATAAGATGTACTGGTAAAAATTTCTGGCAAGGCCCCATAATTCAATCGATCTTCTAATGATGAATGCGATTGAATTTCTTTAATTGAAAGTGGATCTAAATAAAAATTTCGAACACGACCTGGTAAAAAGTTTTTAAGTTTTCGGGCTGAGGATCCTGTAATAATAAACTGCGCAATTTTTTCATCAATCAAATATTGGATTCCGTCCATTAATGCAGGAACTTTTTGAATTTCATCAACAATAATTAAGGGATACTTTTTTGTTTCTGCTAAAGCTTCTATTTCTCCAAGAAATAATCCCGGATTTGTTTCATATTTTTGTCTAAGTCTAATATCAGTCATTGTGAGATAAAGATCGTGTTCAAATAAACGCACTAAAGTGGTCTTTCCTGTTTGTCGTGCTCCAAGCAGTAAAATGCTTTTTTTACTGCTCAACGCCTCTCTTAAACTATCTTCAATAGCACGTTTTATTACTGTTTCCATATATCTTATATATAGCTGAAAATTGAGTGCGTGTCAAAAAATTTCAATGAAAATTGTGTGTTAATGCACAATTTTCAATAAACAAGACTTAGATACATAACATAAGTATCAACAAAACCCAGCGCTTGATGCTTAAAACCATTCGGAACTGTAGCGATAATACGAAAGCCTAAAGATTTCCACAACGACACAGCGGGTAAATTCGTGCTTACAACGATATTAAACTGCATAGCTTTATACCCCAGTTTAATAGCCTCTTGAATAGAAAACTCCCCCATCGTTTTACCAATACGTTTTTGTTGAAAATCAGGATGCACCATATACGAGGCATTAGCGATATGAGAACCCAATCCTATTTGAACAGGCTTTAAAATAAAAGTCCCTGCAACATGA
Source organism: Candidatus Marinamargulisbacteria bacterium (assembly GCA_044350955.1). Classification (GTDB taxonomy): domain Bacteria; phylum Margulisbacteria; class Marinamargulisbacteria; genus JBILGQ01. The sequence goes on from JBILGQ010000201.1 coordinate 3,105, forward strand.
CCCTCATATTCAGCGATATATACGCGATGTGCAGGACTCATCCAGTAAC
>JBILGQ010000012.1:0-10570 GCA_044350955.1 Candidatus Marinamargulisbacteria bacterium
CTTCCAACAACTACTCTCTCATTTCTAACCTCAAACAACTCTGTTCCAACACTATTCTCTATCTTTAACCCACTCTCTCCAATATTGCTATTGATAGCAAACAATACATCCCCCAACCTATTATCAGTAGCAACTCCAAACCCAACATTCTCGCTAACTATTGTAAAATCGTAATACCCTGCCTCGCTTCCGTCTTCATCCGTATCCACTATCAGATATCGCCCAGTTTTCTCATCATTCTTTATCCATAACAATGCCGTATCTGACTCTATACTTCCTATATTGCTACTTCCTATCAACACCGTTCCTGATTGAAATATCCCGGCATATTTAGAAGCAGTTATCTGTGTAGAATCAAACTCACCCGTTAAAGTAGTAGATTGATACTCTAAGCCTGATAAATCGGCATTAAACCCTATAAAATTATCTAATTCATTATCCGTAGGCCCAAAATGAATCGAATAACCCTCTATAACCGCATCAGAATCAGACCTATTTTTAATAACAATATTTATCTCTTTCGCATTAACAGTTTGATCAAATAACTCTAAATTAGTAGACGGTATAGAAACAACCTGAGACAATGCCGCATAAGTAGCCCCTCGAGATTCTATACTAAGTGACACACCGGCTCCTTCAGAAGAAAGTGTGATTTCATTTATTGGACGAATACTATTGCTTGAATCAAAATGTATTAAAGAACCAGGAGCAAAATTATATGTCGCAGACAAATTTCCGGATGCAACTTGACCATCCATAAACGAATAAAAATACAAACCAGTATTTTCGTCTCCAGTATCTTTATAATATAAAGCGGCTGCTTCAGCTACACTAACATCATTGTTTCTAGAAACTAAGAAAATACTACCATTTAATGTAATAAGTTTCTCGAAACCAACCCTATCATAAAAACGAATCAACTCACTTAACGCGCTTTCATCTGTCAAAGTAATGTTATCTACATTTAAAGTTACAAGAGTCAAAGAATCAAACTCAGCTGTGCCTGCCACATCCAAAAGATTTCTAGGATTAGACGTACCAATACCAACATAACCATTTGATGAAATCATAATATTACGAACATCTGCAAAGTTTTCGTTAAAAAAGGTCAAATTATAATTATTACTAATACCGGTTTCTTGAACTCCCTGTATAAACCATTTTAAAGAATATGGGTCTAGAAGAACTTCAGTATGATTTAAAGTTGAATTTACTCCACTTAGAAAGGGTAAGGCATTCCAAGTATTGTTATCACGAGCATCAAACGTTGAATTGACAGTGGGAATGGCTATAGAAAGAGGATAATTTCCGAAATTAGAATTCACAAACACAGATCCATTATTACTAACCGTTAATAAAGAAGAGACATTCAAAGTAGCAGCAACCATTTCCTCTGCAAACAATGTACTATTATGTTGGGTATAATTAACACGAGCTTCTTCAGTTAGACTAATTGGTTTCCCTACAGCTAATCGAGTTAATGAAGCAGTTACGCTTGATAAAAAATCATTAGAAACAATTGTATTCGCAGTCACAATATTATTAACCGTCATAACACCAGCGCTTAATAATTTTCGAACTTCAATGTCATAATCTGCTAAATTTAATTCTTCAATATTAATGTCATAATTTTCTAAATACTCCACATATAAAAAATTAGCAGTAACATCAGACTGAATGATAATACCATCTTGTACTATCAGATTATCAAAAGTCCCTAATTTTGGAGAAACCTTTAAGTCCCCCAAATTTTCTCCAAAGGAACTCTTAGCTTTCAGATCTCCCTTAATATGCAAGGCATACTTTGAATCGGGTTCAGTTGTTCCAATACCAACAACAGCACCAAAAAAAACAGCTGCATTAGAAGTCAATACATCTGTTGAGCTTGGCACCTTAATATCTATACCTTTAATTAAAGACTCTGATTCAGGATCAACTGCTAATGAATCTAAATCAATGTAAGCGCCTATGGCTCTTGATGCTTCAGCATCACCAAATACATTTTTTCTAACTTTCGCCTTATTACCAAAAGTAGCAAAATTTATATCAAGAAAATTAATATTTTGAGTAACATCAGAATTATTATCTAAATTGACTTCATACGATTTATAAACAAAAGACGGATACTCTAAACGAGAAAATTCTTTATAATAAGCCACAGTAGCATCAGTTGTATCGGCATTTGATCCAAATTTAATTTTATTGTCTGCAACACTAAAACTTGAATTTGTAAAAGTAGAAGAATTCAAAGATCCAACATTCAAAGAGGTAGTGTTGATATTCCCAACAACTTCTAAGCTCGTGTTAGGACTTTTTGTACCTATTCCAACATGCTCATCGTCATTAACGTAAAACGCATTAGCTACGTTTAAAGTAGCGACATAAAGTCTATTAGAAATATTAAAGGAAGTAGCCTTAACTGATCCATCAATAGATAAAATAAATTCATCGGGTAAATAAGCAGGATCTCGTTCAAACAAACTACCTATCGCAACATCTCCCAATAAAATAGCGCTGTATTTTCTACCAGAACTAGACGCGCCAGATTCCTGCACTGTAACCCCTTCTAAATCAACATTTAACCCAACTAAACGAGACCCTCCAAAAAGAGTAAAGGGTGTTCCTGAAGCATCGAACCCTGTAGAAAGATCTATATTCATCCCTTTAAGATTCGCATAATCTGCCTTCATAACAATTTCAGAATCTATAAATGTATGATCGTATGAATCTGAATAAAAAGTATCTCCTTCAGGATAACTAATAGAACTCTTAAGAATTAACCCAACATTTTTATCACTATTTGGGAATGTCACTGAATTATTAATATAATTCTGGCTAACTAGCTCTAAAACTAAGCTTCCATTTAATGTAATCGAAGCGGCTGCAGTTATTACATACTCTTCATTTAAGGCCGAACCATTTTCAGAAACATCCCATAAACTTGTGCTTTGATTTCGTGCATGCTCATTAAAACTAAAAGCAGATAACTCTACTAACTTAAACTCATCAACATCACCCCAGCCTACCAATCGATTAGAACCATTTGTTCCATAGGCTCTAGAAAATACAGAAGACACATTATACAAAATTCCCAAATCCAAAAATAAATCTGCCTCACTTACAAAAAATTTATAACCAGACACAAAATCTTGAGAAAGATCTCTTAAATATAAAGGCTCGTCTAGATAAATATCTTCTTGAGCTATTAATAAATCACTAATATTAAATGATTTAGCATGAATATTACCTGAAACCTCTAATTCAACACTTGGATTAGTTACACCAATACCAATTTTTATTCCTGGATTATTTATAAACACTTTAGAATCCTTCAAATCCCAAGCATACCCAGATGAACTTAAAAATCCACCATTCAAATAAACCGAATCTGCAGATAAATAGCTAGTACGAAGCACAGGCGAATCATCAGACTGTACGCGATTTGAGGTAATATACAAATTATCAAAACGCGTTTCACCTGAAACAGTAAATAAAGCATTTATAGTAGTCGTCCCTATAGCAAGTCCATCTTCGTTGCCACTAAATAAATAAGTACCATCAGAACGTATAGAAAAATTAGAACTCGCATTATCATAGCCTAAAGAAAAATAATTAACTCCATCTAAATCATAATTAATATTCGGATAATAAGTTATCCCATCCGATTGCATCGTTGCTAAATGCACTAAACTTTGAGGGTGAGATGTACCTAATCCAACATTTCCAGATATAAATGAAATATTAGGAGTTGTATCTTTATAAGAAAAAACTATAACAGGAGGTTTAGCCGAAATTTCAGCTCCAGAATCAGAATCAACCAAACCTGAAACGAGAGCCTCTCCGTTAATTCGAAGCTTAAAATTAGTTGTAATATTTTTATCTTCAAACGGTGAATTACCAGGATCTAATCCAATACCGACATCCCCAGATACATTCATCATAAATGAAGGTGTCACATCACCTGACGCATAAAAAGAAAAGGTATTAGGATAAAAATCTTCACCATCTTGAGAAAACAAAGCAGTTGAGGGATTAAAAATAGACACCTTCGCTGAAACAGCTTTGTTATCAACAGCCGGATTTATTTTTATATTATCTGACACCGCTAAAACTGCCGAAGCAACATCGACATAACCAATCCCCACTCTCCCCTCGCCTTCAACAGTAAATACCTGTTTATCATCATACCCTCTTAAAGCGAATAAATCCTGACGATATACCTTCTCAAGTATAGATTTCACAGATTGTGTTGGAATTCCATTAATTGTTTCAATATCAGACAAAGTATATAAATAAGTATCCGAATCCCTTAATTCATAAATACCGTCAGAGTTATTATCTGAATTCAACAATTCTAAATCGACTAGTTGATCTAAAACCTTCTTCGAAAGAAGTGAAAAATACTGAGGTAAAATAGTTTCCAACAAATCAACATCATAAGGATCTTTAAAACTATACACTGTTTTACCATCTACAATAGTCGTCTCTTCAAAATAATTAGCAACATAATTATAAAAAGCATTATTTGCTCGTGATATTGTATTAGTAGATAACTTCACAGTAGCAACATCGCTACAACTCGAAAGTTGCGATGACTGAGCATCTAATTGCTCATAAATAAAGTTGGCAATTAAAGACTGATCAAAACTAGCTGAAGAGTTAAAAAAATAAGACTGAAATAAAGCAAAATCATCGGCAGTATAATCAACATATATAGGGTTAGCATCATCGTCATAACCGATTAAACCTGATATAGGTGTTGAAACACTAGCTAACCTGTTAGATACAAAGGAATCTATATTTACATAAAGCCCATCTTTAATCTTCGTATATCCCGAAGCAGAGGATGTTCTGCAATAGCCTACGGCATCTAAACCATTAATATTTCCGGTAGAATCCAAAATATCAAATAAAATAAATGACTTAAGTAAAAATGAGGAAATATCCAAAAACTCATTTTCAACTATTTTTCTATAAGCTGAACTACCTTCAAAATGATTGAAAGTCGAAATAGACTCATTATACGAATATAGCTTCATCCATTGTTCTGTAGGCATCAAAGACAAAATATTCGAAGTGGTCAGCTGACTTAAATTATTATTTTTTGCATAATCAACAATTTGTTGAAATAACTGAGACGAATTAATCGTCACCACAAAAGAGTCATAAAAATAAGCATCAGCAAAATAAAATTTATCGGGAATCAACACAGAACCAGACTCTGATAAAACCCCTTGATCAACCAAATGCTCAAATAATTCCCGCGCATCAGAGGACGACACAGAGTTTATTGATTCAAACAGTTCTGCGGACACGGAATAAGGAGCCACCGTCAATCCGTTATTTGTTTCTCCTATCAAAGAAGTATTGATCCCTACACGTGATGGATAAAAAGTACTTGTACTTGCTTTTGAAGGACCTATTAAAAATTGCCGTTCATCAGTTGTTGTTAAATAATCGCCATCACTTAATGACGTTTTTAAGACACCGTTAGAGCTAAAACGGCCTGGTTGAGCAAAAACAAAAGAACCATCATGAGCCACTCTTGCACCATAACCTAAAGCCAACGAAAAATAACCACTTACATCATTATGAGCGCCTGAAAACGATGTTGAATAGGCGCCTTCAACAGCATTACTTTCGCCTCCCAACACAGTACTAAAGTTTCCTTTAGCCAAATTATTTTTACCAAACACAACAGAATTAACCCCAACATTCGGAACTAATAGAGACACTTTTCTTTCTTGTCCTAATAACGGAGAATTTTCGGCAAGATAAGACGCTTGAAAACTAGCGTTATAGGGATTAAAAAACAATAGCGAACCTGTTTTTTCAAAATGCTTCATATCAGCACTCACCACAGTATCATCAAAAAACTTAAATTTACCTTGCACAAGAATCCCAGTATTACCAGAAACATGCAAATTAAAATTCGGATCTGCAATACCCAACCCTAAATAGTCTTCTTTCATTGCGATTAATGGAGGCACTGAGCCTAACTCATCCGAGGCCTCAAGTAAAAAAATATTTCTATTATCTGCATCTACCCCCATAGTAAATACCGATCTCTGAGCATCATCTTCAGTATATCGAAACGTAACAGCAGGATTTATCGTAGGCAAACCAATTTCACGCAATGGCGCTGCCAATACTAAATTATTGGTTGGTTTCCAACTACCAATACTTACATTACCATATTTATAAAAAATATCTGCTGAAGTTTCTGTGACATCTCCCCTATAAAAATATTCTCCATTAGCTACTCGCAACCCTATAGGCGCGCCATATAAATACAATTTATCTGCATTTACCGGACCATCTACTTTAAAATAGCCCGAATCATCAATATCAAGAATTAGCTTAGATGATGAGTCATATACATGTAAAAGATCCCCATCTCCAACACCAGAGATAAATGCCTCTTCAGATAAAAAACTAATATCACCTGAACTGCTATTAGCTAAAAAACCCCTATCATGGGTTAATAAATCATTACTTTCGAATAATGCCATCGAATTAGCATACCCATCTGCTTTTAAACCATTTAAAGTTACCACTCGATCTTTTAAAACCCCGAAAAACTGTCCTTCACCATTCCAGTATATAGAAGCCGTACTAACACTATCAGATGTATACGGCTTCAATTGAATCCCTCCATAAACATCTAATTTCTCAAAAGGAATTCCACCCAAACCAACTTTAGCATCAAGATTAGAAAAATATAAATTTTCACCCTCTGAATTCCACTCCAAAACTGCCGACAAAGACCTGCCATTTAATAAAAACTTCTCTGCTCTTATAGAGCCCACAACATCCAAAGAATAATTAAAATATGATTGATCCCGATTTATCCATACAGAGGGCCCAATATAATATATAGATGTACCAGAATCGTTTGGATTATCGTCATTTTCTTGCCAAGCTAAAGATTGCTTTAAAGGAACAGAGTCTCGATAAAAAGTTGTTGCATTTAATGTACCTACAATAGATACCGCTGAATCCGCATACTTTCCTGAATTAATACTGAAATAAGGCATACTTGATTTTATAAACAAATCATCGTCCACAGTTAAAGCGTTGTTAATAGATACAACATCCTCAAATACCTGATTAACAGTAATATTAGAAAAATTAGGATACAAAACTGTCTCGGCCTTATTAGCTCGAATAGCATAACCCACAGAATAAAAATTTATAGTACTAAAAAGTGGCTCTTGTATCGATAAAGAATTATTCGCTTCAAATACCGCTACCAAATTCCCAGTAGAAACTAAAAGAGAAAAATTATTTTCAGTTACCAACTCTAAACTAGCACCCCCCCCTTCAAACACTACATTTTCAGTGGTGTAACGAAATAATATATCGTCTTCAGTAATACTAGAAGAAGGATAAAATCGAACAATTAAATCATACTGACCAGAAACAGGACTACCATCACCATTCTCTAAAAAAGCCTCTAGAACCAAGCGATCGTACTGAGCAAATACAGTCACTGCATTTAAAAAGCATATCATCAACACTAAAATACGACCTAGCATCATATTAAACATCTTGTTTTAACAGCATTAAAACGACACTCCGGCAGAAAAAAAGTGTTTTTGATCAAATTCAATATGTTCACTTTTTTCATAAGCATAATCAAAATTTACACCCTTTAAATCTAAAGACAATCCAAAACTTCCAGTAAGTTTTTCTTCATCTAATAATTGACCTTCTTGATAATGCAACAAGGAATATTTATAAACACCAGCAGAAACAGAGACAATTGGCAAAAATTGAGGTTTGTACTCGATAGCAATATGCTTCTGAAAAGCCCTATCTGAACCCACCGTCTTTAATTGCCCGTATATATTAAAGTCACCTCTATTATATTTTAAAGAATACACAGTTTCTAAAGCTAACTTTTCTTTTTGTCCATCACTACTTTCCGAACCGGTCTCAGTATCAGAAAAAACAACATCTTTAGATCCCAGCATATTACGCATAAGAACAGACGCTTCCATTCTTTTGAATTTAATAATTGTACCTACATCCATATTTATAGCAGACGCACTCACAGTATCAAATTTATTAAAAAAATAGGAACCAGAAACACCAAAATGAATCCTCTCAGACTGAGAAAACCCATAACATAACTTTATCAAAGAATTTCTGTAATTAAAATAAGAATCAATTACAGGCCTATTATTTTGATAAGCAGTTTTGTTAATGTCATCTACTGTTAAATCCATTATACCAATCCCAAGCGTTCCAAAGCTAAAGCGTAATGCCAAAGCCATATTTTGATACTTTACTTCATCCATAAAAGTTGTCGTATAAAACGAGGTTGACAATTTATTAATACGATACAATGAAGCAGGATTACCAAAAACGGAGTCTGCGTGTTCACTCATGCCATCAATCATAGCCAAACGCACAACTTTAGCCGAAGATCCTGCCTGACTAGGCGAGATATAATAACGAGAATTTGCCGCAATTACAAAACCTTGCAAAAATAAAAACAATGCTATACTTACATAGACTCTCATTATGGCTTCACCGCTACTTTCGTTTTTGCTAAAACTTTACCATTATGTATAAAAACAAAGAAGTAAATTCCAGACGATAACAAGTTATTGGAGCCACCAAAACTTTCTCTATTTATATTTAGTCTATTTTCACCCTTAGCTGCACCCTTAGACCCTGCGATAAACGTATTCTTAAAAACACGCTGTGCCAACATATTATATACTTGAATTTCAAGATCCATATTTTTTGAAAGCACATAATACAATTCAGCCCCATTTGTAGTAGATTGCCTGAAAGGATTCGGATACACTAAAGCCTCTCCTATAATAGCCGGCACAATATCATCATCATCTTCATCTAAACGATCAGCCTTATTTTGCAAAGCATTTATACCAAGTACCGAATGATCTTTATACTGCACACCAACAACTATTAAGCCATTATTTTTATCATTTAAATTTGTGTCTTTCGCATCTGGTTTCATTATCGAATACAAACCAGTCATCCCATTCGTACTACCCTTTAAACCAGAAAAAGAAGTAGACGTTGCGATCAATTCACCCGCCACTAAGACTGTATTTGGCTGAAACAAAAACAAACAAAAAAAAATAACAACGCAAGCTATAGATCTACTATTTATAGCCGATCTTATTTTGCTACTCAAGTATGTATTCATACTTAAAACAACGTAAACTATTTCTAATAACTTGTGTAGTATAGCGCCCATAGTTATTACTACTTTAAAAAACAAAAAAGAAATAATAAAGTAATTTTTGAGTTTCATACGAAACAAGTTGCAGTTTTTCATGATCTTTCCAATAACCCTTTTTATTTGGATCATACAAACCTGAACTAGCCCCAATAACATATAAATCTATATCCAAGTGTTCTTTTTCAAAATAAGACTTGAATGTCATATAACTTCTTTTTGTATGATAATCTGATGTTACAATTAAGATTGAGCCTATTTTATATTTATCTAAAATTGTTAAAATATTAAGAGGATGATCGGCCGTAGAAAAAGAGTTAGTTTCCAATAAAATTTTATTAGCATCAACATCTAAAGATATAGCATAATTTTTCATCAATTGCGGCATGGAAGTATTTAACAAAGGACTTCCTGTCATAATTACATACGGACGACCATATTTTTCATATAGGCTAGATGCCAACTCTACTCTAGCATCATTATCTCCGTCCAAAACAACGATCGCATCCACTTCAAAAGAACTTGGGAGTCGTTCATAGCGCAAAAGATTAGGTAAAGTTCTGAGTAGAAAAATTCCTGCAAAAATCAAAGAAACAAAAAACAAAGCCCATAGAATTTTTTTAGAACGCATACCAGTATTGACTATACACTTTATACTAAAATCATACAAGAAAAGAACAAGCTTGATTCTCAAACAAATTTGACTCATTATTAGTACTGTGGATCATGATAAAATTTTGAGACAAGTACAACACTTACAAAAAAACATAAAGCATATCTGCAATACTCAGAAGATTCAGCATACAATCACCATCTGCGCCGCAACAAAATATGCCAACTCAGACGAAACACGTTCACTTTACCAAGCAGGTTTACGCGTATTTGGAGAAAACAGATTACAAGAAGCATTAAAAAAACAAGAGGATCTTAAAGATCTAGGCGATATTGAGTGGCATTATATTGGCCACATTCAAAGTAATAAAGTCAAGAAAATTACAGATAATTTTCGTGTTATACAATCTATAGATAGTCTAGACATATTAAGAAAGATAAACAACTATGCAGTTATTATAAAAAAACATGTAGTTGGGTTCGTTCAAATAAACATTGGACAAGATGAAAACAAGTTCGGATTTAAGCTAGAAGACGTAGAAAAAAAACAATACGAGATATTCTCTTTATCAAATGTTAAAATTAAAGGTATAATGATCATACTTCCTCTTACGGAAAATACGGAACAGAGAAACATTTGGTTTAATCAAGCTAGAGAACTGTTTCAAAACTTAAAAGAGAAGTATGAATTAACCGAGCTTAGCATGGGAATGAGCACAGATTATGAACAAGCAATAAACT
>JBILGQ010000202.1:0-3130 GCA_044350955.1 Candidatus Marinamargulisbacteria bacterium
ACACTAGCCATGGCCAGGACTAATGTTGTAGACAGCGCAACCGCCCAGTTCTTTATAAACGTACAAGACAATGCTTTTTTAGATCACAGTCCTAAAAACTATGGTTATGCTGTCTTTGGTAAGGTCATAGAAGGTATGGACGTAGTAAACACCATAAAAGCCGTTAAAACAGCTACTGTATCACAATTCCAAAACGTACCAAAAAAAGATGTTATCATCAAAAAAGTCACTCTTATAAAAAAAGAGAACGCCTCTAAATAAAGCACTCTGCTCTCAAGAAAAGCGATAAGAATGTGCATAGCATATAGCCGCTGCTAAAGCGTCAGCTGCGTCGTCTGGCTTTGGTATGTTTTCCATATTTAACACTTGTTTTACCATGTACTGAACCTGTTTTTTCTCGGCTTTGCCATATCCACAAATACTTAGCTTTATTTGCGGAGGCGTATAACTAGCTAAAAAACAGTGATGTTGTTGGGCCGCTAATACTAATACACCTCTAGCCTGCGCTACCGCCATAGCTGTTTTGGTATTTGTATTAAAAAATAACTCTTCAATAGCAACGTGCTCTATTGGATATCTCAAAAACAGCTCGCATACATCCTGATACAATGTAAACAAACGTTTTTCAAAACTAATTTTAGGAGATGTAGATAAAACCCCATAATTGATCAAAGAAAACTTAGATCCAACATGCTCTAGAATGCCAAACCCTGTTGTAGCCAAGCCTGGGTCTAAACCCAGAATAATCATAAGCGCTGTATTTTTTGTGAATAAATATAAACCGTTTCACCCGGTTGAATTATTTTTTTAAAAAGAATTTTCTTCACAGAACGGCTATATACCTGATTCACACAATGCTCTGTATTAATGAAGGCCTCGCACTCAATATCCATAATATCTGCAACAGCTCGTCCGTAACGATCTTGTAATTTAAAGCTACATAAATAACGCGACTGTCCCGTTTGATTGCTAGCTTCTAAATAGGCACATAGGGAATCTTCAGCACACATCCATTGCATAATTCCCATCATTAAAGGAGAGCCTGGAAAATGCCCTTTTACTAAAGCATGATCAGTTGGGTAGGTATATTGAGCTATAAATGAATCGCTTTCAACCAGATTTAATCCATCACATATAAACATATCTGGACGCTTTGCTCGATTCTCTTTTGAAACAGCTGACATAGCCGGAACGTCGATAAGCTGTAAATCGCTCTCATCTTTTTGAACTAAATTTTGGGTTGGGGTATAAAAAGCGGTTAAACATCCGTCACATAATCGTTTACCATTCGCTTCTAAAAATCCTTCGTATTTATAAAAACCTTTTCGATCTGATACTAATGCCATAGAACCAGTAAGCTCTTTATTCTCAGCATGAAAGTCATACACATTAAAATTAGAAATACCTGCAAAAATTGACGTATAACCTTCTATTAATCTAGATCTGCTTGACACTATAGACACTAAAGCCATAATTTCAGCATAAACAGGCAGCGCAAGATATTTTTTATTTCGCTGTAATTCTGCCAAAAAAATATCACGCCCTTCTCTATCCTGGTCATAAATTGTCAAAGATAACTGACCCGACAAAGATTGCTCAGATTCTTGAATAGTAACCGAATCTAATAATAAATTTTCGTATCTGTGTGGAATAGCTTCTTTAATTTGGTCTTGATTTAAAGTAATCATAATCGCTTTAACTCCTCTCTTAAACGTCTTATAGCGTTTGTTAATAAACGAGAAATATGCATCTGTGACAAATCTAATCTTTCAGCAATCTCTGTTTGCGATAACTCCCCATAAAATCGTAAATATATAATTCGTCTTTCTCTAGAATTTAACTTCAAAATTGCCTGTTTAAGCATTTCTTTATTTAAAAAAGTTTCTTCGGTATTACTAGAATCTACTAACAAATTATCAATCATAGACGAAGAATTACTTGAACCGCCATCTTTCGTAAAATTAGGTGTATCTAAAGAAACTAAGCGTGAATTCTGACCAGATTCCATGGCCTCAATAATTTTTTCTTCCGATTCATCTAAAAGATGTGCCAATGCAGCTACAGTTGGAAATTCGCCTTTTTGTTGATACTCTGCCAAAACAGTTTTAATTTTTGAATACAATTCTTGTAATTTACGTGGCACTTTAACCACTTTGCTTTTATCACGAAAATAATGTTTAATCTCACCAATAATATTAGGAGTCGCAAAAGTCGCAAAATCGGCGCCTTTATCTAGCTCAAAACGATCTAAACACTTTATAACGGCAATAGATCCGACTTGAACCAAATCATCAAAATCGCTTTTATTATAGGCTAATTTGCGCGCAATATAGCCCACCAGCGATCTGTACTTAAGCACTATTTCAGCTTTTAATACCTCGTTTTTGGTTTCTATATATTCAACAACCAGTGGATCAATATTTGAACTCAATAGATTCTCTTTTCCCTTTAAGAAATGCAATTAGAATAATATCATAGTCACTGATATAATTTCAAACATTATGTACAGCTATGATTCTAGAAAAATTAAGCCAGGCGACTCTTTCATTTGTTTACCAGGCGCAGAACCCTATATTACTGAAGCTAAAAGCCGAGGAGCATCTGACGTTTTACCTATGTCGCGGCAAGAAATGGGCGACTTTGCTAATACCCTGTTTAACGAACCATCAAAAAAACTGTGTGTTATCGGCGTTACAGGCACAAACGGAAAAACTTCTATCTGTCATTTTTTACATCAAGCATTAACACTTCTTGGTAAAAAATCGTACGTACAAGGCACCATAACGCATACCTTAACAACGCCCGAATCTTTTGATACTCATGAAGCAATGAGGCAGCATTTAGAGTCAGGGGGCAGCCATTTTATTATGGAAGTCTCGTCACATGGTATCGTACAACAACGCATTGCCGGTATTACATTTAGCATAAAATGCCTTACTAATATTACTGGTGATCATTTAGATTTTCATCTTACTTTTGAACATTATAAACAAAGTAAATTATCGTTTATTCATGATAAAAGTATACCTGTTATAACCCCAAGCTCGATTTTAACTATGCCACACATCGAAAATGAACATATTTTTGCAGAACATAATCAAAAAAACCTTAAAATGGCTTATTTAATTCT
>JBILGQ010000203.1:0-3127 GCA_044350955.1 Candidatus Marinamargulisbacteria bacterium
TCCGTTTCGAAATCTGATAGTCAAAACTGTCATTTATCTATCGCAAAATCTCTTGAAAAACATAGTCACGATTCATCTTCCAAACAATTTTTAAAAATAGTCGATCATTACAATATTGCCTTGCCTATTGTTTCAAACGAAGACTTAATGCCAATTCTGACCATGACAATACAAGCCATTCAAGTTGCAAAAAATGCCATTGCCTATGATTTAGCCTATTTTTATGCAAATCAATCATTGATTATGTCTCAACGCATTAGCGTAGCCGATTCTGTACATACTGAAATACACATAGAATTGGCACATTGCGGATATTTAACAGGTCAATTTGAACAAGCAGAAGCCGAATATAAAAATTTACTAAATAAAGAATTGCCTTTGAGTGTAAAAGTAGACTGTTATTGTAAATTGTCGGTTTTATATATGCATACGGGTCGACCGGGGAATGCAATAAATATGCTTCGTCCTGCTTTAGCTTTAGCTGGAATTAAAATGCCAACGAAAATCACGGCGTTTTATAACCGCTGTTTACTGTATATCTTTCGCTACGAATTCTGGAAATATACTCGAAAAAAGGCTATACCAATCAGTAAAAAAAAGCTAGAGACTTTGTCTTCTTTTTACAAAATTCATAGTTATTTTTCTACCCCAGCCTATATGTTTGATAAAAACATTCATATTTATCAAAAATTTGTCATGACCATATTTAATATAAAAGCAAGTGGAACACCTGTATTTACAGCGATTATTTCACATATGATCAGCATCGAAAAAAATTTAGATATGGCACAAAAATTACACAAGCGTTGTCTTCAAGCTAACGAATCACGTGAAGATCCTACTAGCAAAGATTATTTTGGAAGGGGTGGATATATCTCGCCCTATTTTTTACCTATCAAAGAGGCTTTATTAGATTTAGAGGCTAGTGCCCTTCGCGCAAGAAATCATGGAGAAATTATGTTTTGGTCGTTTTCAGTTGCTAAAAATATAATCTATTCTTATATCTCTGGCATGCCCTTAACTAATTTTTTAGATTTCTATGAAAAAAGCATCATTATTCTTGCTCGTAATAAAGAACCTATCTCCTATCACGCCGCGATTGAGTATCCATTTGTAGCAAGAAAATTAGTGAGCGGAACTAAAATCGAAGAGGAAGAAATCACAAAAATAATAGGCTCTTTAAGTACCGCATTTTTTCAAATAGGCTTATATGTATTTTATTTATCTTTAGTTCAGTATTATTTGCTTTTTAATGATATTAAATCCGCTCAATTGTATAGTGATAAAATCGAGATACTTCCAAACGGAAGCTTAGGTATGTGGCATACAGAAGAGCATTTATTTACCCGAGCATTAGTTGGCTATATTGGCCTTGAAGATAAATCTATGATACAGAAATTAAAGGGATGTATGCGATACCGAAAAGATCTGGCATGGTTAAAAAAATTAGCAGCGCTGAATCCGGCCAATTTTAAGCACAGTTATAGTTTTTTAATGGCCGAAAAATCACGTGCATTCGAACGTAAAACTAAGACTCAGTTATATTACGATATTGCTATTCAGGCGGCTATAGAAAACGGCTTTAATCAATACGCAGCGATAGCAGCCGAAAGAGCCTCTAAATATTGTTTGAAGAATAACGACATTGTTAAGTCACAACACTATTTAAAAATTGCTCTCGAGTATTATAAAAAATGGGGAGCAAAAGCGAAGGTTATGCAGTGTGAAATGGCAGTATCAGAGCTTAGCTAGCATAGGTCCCTTTTTTTATAATTTTAAATTAACAATCTCTACTGTGAAACTTAATCTCTGACACCTTGATTAAAAACAATTATAATTACCTCTTTACAAAACCAAACTAGTTTGGTTAAAATATTTAGCGTACTTAATAAGTAAGGAGAAAATATAATGCCAAATATTAAAAGTCTTGTTGCGATGTCTGCTTTATTAAGCAATGCTAAAGGTTATTCTGATCCTGGATCCAAAAATACAAATCACTTGAGAAGCCCTAAATTTAGTACTAACTCAAAAACACAAATAAACCATACCCTTGCATCTAATCATTCTCATACTCGCAACCTTCAAGATTCAAGCTCAACAGAAGCTTTGCGTTTGTTTTATACAAAAATTGATACTCGCTGTGATGATTGTCCGAAAATCATCACATCAGATAGCGGTCTATTAGTTACATTTACTAATGATTGTAATGAACAGTTGAGGACCTCCTCCTTAGATGATGTCGTATTTATTAAATATGGTCCAAACGGTGACAAAGAGTGGTCTAAACAAATTGGTAATAGCGACAGTTGTTATACTATATATGATATTGTAGAGTCTGAGGACTATTTCGGTTTTGTAGGTAGTGTTGAAAAAAACTGTCTTAATTGTCAAAGTGATACCTATGGATGGATAGGTCAACTATCAAAGTCTGGTGACTATTTAGCTTCGCAGCGTCTCTTTCAACTAGATTCTGAATATGAGGGAGGTGAACAAACTACTTACTTAAAGTCTGTGGGGGCTTTAGCCGATGGAAGTATGGTTTATTCTGGATATACTAGTTTTGATTGTTATTACACTGGTGCGTTTTTAGGCCTTGTTAACAGTGATTTGGAGACACAGTGGAATAGGGAAGTTGATACAGTAAACTTTGATTTTGTGGGATTAAAAGACGGTAACTTTATAGCACAAGAGATTGGTACAACTCACCCTCGGCTAACCAAATTTAATGCGGTAGATGGCTCAAAGATATGGACTCGAAACTATCATTCTAGAGCCGAATTATTTTCTTCGATTGAAGCAACAGCTGATGGAGGTACTATTTCTGCTGCCTATGACCATGCTTATGATACTTATATGAGCGTATGGAAACATAAGTCTGATGGAACCTTAGAATGGGAGCAGATTAATCATGGAACTTATGCTGTTGCTTATTATGCCACTGAAATGACCAATGGAAATTTTTTAGTGATTGGTAAAACAAAAGAATATACAAATGATGGAAGCTTTGAACTTTTTATTGCTAAACTAGCTAATAATGGTACTTTAGTACAATTGACGACTTACGATACGTTAACTGTTGGGAAATTGATCCATGTTGAAGATGATGGAAAAATTACCATGGTAATAC
>JBILGQ010000204.1:0-3090 GCA_044350955.1 Candidatus Marinamargulisbacteria bacterium
CTTTAGATAATGGCCTAGAAGTGGCATTGATTCACGATCCACATGCCAAAATTATTACCTTAAAAACCATAGTAAAAACCGGCTCGATCCATGAAGACAACTATCTTGGGCATGGTATTTCGCATTATTTAGAGCACTTAGTGGCAGGAGGAACAACAAGCAAAAAAACCGAAGATGACTATATTAAGTTACTCTCCTTAATGGGTGGTGTCAGTAACGCTTATACTACTACCGATCACACCGCTTATTTTATAAATACTAGTGAAGAATTTTTTGAATCTGCTTTAAACACCCTTTATGAATGGCTATTTTTTTGTGAGTTTAAGGAAAGCGAAGTAGATCGTGAAAAAGAGGTGATAACCAGAGAAATTGAAAAAAACTTAGCTAACGTTCAAAGAACACATTATTATTTAAGTCAAAAAAACCAATATAAAACCCACCCCACTCGCTACCCCGTTATTGGTCACTTAGACGAATTTTTAACTCTAAAAAAAGAGGATTTGCTAAGCTATTATAAAAGTCACTACACAGCTTCAAATATGATTCTAGTTATAGCCGGAAACTTTGACAAACAAAATGGCAAAGAGCTTATCAAGAAGACCTTTGGTTCACAACCAACAAGAACGGCTAAATTACTACCCCCCATTTCAGAATCAAAACCCTTTAACAAGCGTAGAATCGAAGAAGCAGCTAAAGTAAGCAGCACTATTGTTAGCATTCGATTTGCAACAGTTGATATTTTTTCAAACGACTTATATGCACTTGATTTATTAGAATACATATTAGGAAACGGAAACCAATCTGTTTTATATAAAGATATCGTAGAAGATAAAAAGCTTGCCTACACATTATCAACAAGTTCTTATACCCCTCATTATGTAGACGGCTATTTTGAAATTTATTTTGAATGTGATTATGAAAACAAAGACAAAGTCATAGAAACTGTATTTACTTTGCTAAATAAATATAAAAACAAAAAATTTGACGACACTTTAATAAAACGTTCACGAAAACAAAAATTAGCCGATAACTTATTTACAATCAACTCTATCGAAGATAAAGCCAATAAAATTGGTAGCTCTGTACTTTATTCAAATAATACCTCGTTTTATGAAACATACATAGAAAGTTTCAACAAAATTAAAGCATCCGATCTTCAACTAGCATTAAATAACTATTTTGATGAAGAGAAATCAATCATTAGCATTTTCTATCCGAATACAATAGACAGCTCTCAAGAAGAGAAAGAACTAGAAAAACAAGAAGACACTAAATTGATTACTCTAGAAAATGGTCTGCGAGTATTATTAGAAAGAAACACAGAGCTCCCCAAAATAAATGCACAAATCATGAGCATTGGTGGCTTAAGAAGTGAAACGCCTAGTAATAACGGCATAGGGCAATTAATTGCAGATTTATTGGGAAAGAAAACCTCTAAACTAGATAAAGACGATCTTGAACTTTTATTTGAAGACAATGCGGCAATCGTTGAAGGTCATTTAGGTAAAAATTCTTTATATTACACTTTAGAGTGCTTATCTGAAGATCAAGACTTATTATTTGATACGTTTTTAACGAGTTATTTCGACGCTAAATTTGATACTACTGAATTAGAAAATGCTAAAAGAAAGTTGTCGAATGATATAAAACAACGAAATAACAGTTGGTATAGCGAAGATATGACCCGTTTTACTAAAGAATTTTTTGGTAACCACCCTTACGCATTGTCAAAATTAGGTGAATTAAGCAGTATCGATGCTCTAAAAAGTTCCGATTTAATACAACATTTTGACACTATCTTAGACCCTAAAACAACTGTCATGTATGTTTACGGAGATTTTAATGAGAAAAAAATTCTCGCTAGCATAAAAAAACAAAGCAAACTCATACATACTAAAGACTCTGCGGCACAAAGCCCTAAACGAGAACTACATACAATAGCTTCCAGAAGTGAGCAAACACATACACATGACGTAAGTTCTATATTTATCGGGTTTGACAGCATTGACTACAGCGATGCAAGCGCTGAATTCAAGCTTGACCTTGTAGACGCAATACTTACCGGCATGAGCTACCCTGGAGGCAGACTACATAAAAAATTAAGAGATGCTGGTTATGTATATGTCGTTCACGGACAAAACCAAAAAGGCTTAGAACCTGGGATTTTTTCAATTTATGCTCTTAGCAACGAAAAATCAATAAAAGACGCAGAGAAAATCATTTTTGATGAAATCGAAGATATTAAGCAACATAAAATTTCTCAAAGTGAATTTGATGAAGCTATAGGTAGAATGCGATTTTATTACAAAGAATTAGAGTCAGACATTCACAACAAAATTTTAATTCAATCCTCGAACGAACTCTATAATAACGATTTTAACTTTACTAGCAAAACCGAAGACTATCTATCTACATTAAAACCAGAAGATGTCATGGAAACTGCAAATAAATATTTAATAAATCCCCAAACAATTATTTTTCGTCCAATTAACGAGAATTAATCTTACTCAATAAAGGAACAATTCCAAATCCAACTAAAAAAGTAATTCCATTTGCAACATAATTAGTAGCCGTAAATCCTACATATAAACTAGGAACAGACCCTAAAATAAGTCCAGATAATGCAAAAAGACTCGCCTGTTTAAAATGATTTAAACAATATTGTATTAACCTCGAGGCTAAGCCAAGCCCACATAAAACAGCAACTCCGAATACCAGTAAAATTGGAAGATCAACATATTTAATCGCCTCGATAACAGTTGTATAAGCCCCCATAATCAACAATAATAAAGAACCACTAATACCAGGCACAATCATAGCTGCTGCCCCGACAACGCCCGAAAAAAACAACCATAACAATGAAATATCTTTGCTTACAATGCTTTCTTTTAAGCCGATAAATTCAATAATAAACACAGATAAAGCCACGAAAAAAAATACAAAAAAACTACTAATAGAACTCCATGAAAACTGTGGCTTTGTTTGATCATGAGTAAACAAATAAGGCAAACTTACAAGCACAACTCCCATAAAGAAAAACGACGTTGGCTCGGCATAATTTTTTAATAAAAAGCTTAAAACATACGAAAA
>JBILGQ010000205.1:0-3088 GCA_044350955.1 Candidatus Marinamargulisbacteria bacterium
CGCCATTTGATTATGAATCAGCTCCGAGTAGACTAGTATATAACGGCTTTAGCATCCCAACAAAATTAAAAGAAGATTTAATCAAAAATCTCAATAAAAAAAAGTCGACCTATCTCAGTCTGTCTATCCTAGAAAGCGCCCAATATACCTTACAATATCGTGTAGGCCTACATATTGATGAAGATATTATCGAAAGCAAAAAAGAAGTATTCGATACTTTTAAAGTTAAATATTCTGGTAGCACCCAATGGGTAAATGCCCCGGTAAGTTATGAGGTATACACCAGCACAAAGCAAGTACATATTGTAATAGATGCACAAGTCTTTTTTGCTAAAGACAAAAGCCTCGTATCTCATTACATTTTTGAAACCTTAATGCCTCAAGAAAAGCATCGTATAGGCGAAATGACCAGCGACATGACTGATGTTATTGAAGTAGAACAAAGTGCTCAATACAATCAATACAAATACGGAACAAACAACGTCTACATAAATACTCTAGTTGAAAATGCCATCGATGATGCAGCCTTAGTATTAAGCTATAAGGTTTTAGATACGATCGATAGCGATCCTGACCCTTATATATTAAAATTAAACCCCACTGTAACTCAGCCAAAATAAACTCTAATTTGTTACAGATTTAGGCATGCTTACCCAGTACATTTATCAGCAAAATAAGCACTCTTTTTTATCAAGTTTTTGGTTTAGGCATCTACTTGAAATGCATAAAAAAAATCCGCAAGATTTAATACTCATCGTATCAAATAAAGCTGAAAAAGACCTGTTATATCAAACACTAATCGAACAAAACCCCACACTTACAGCTCTTGCCCCTATTTATACAGAACAACAATTTTTTTCAGAATTTTTTTTACGCCCTTCACCCGATCAACTTTTTTTCGCCTTTTTTCTGTACAGACACTATTTGCTAACACAACAACATAACGAAAATATAGCCCAATTACTTAAGTCAGATATATTACTAAAACAAAGTTTTGAACTAGTATTACAGTTAATTCAAACAAATATACCCTGGTCACGATTATCAAAAGTCGCACCTAATTTTAGATTAAAGTACTACAAAGAACTAAGCGATTGTGCCAAAGAATTCAAAAAATCACTCTTAAAAAATCACTGCTATAGCGTGCTCAAAAAAAACAATTACCCACTAAAAACGCCGCTTACAACTCCCAATAACACTATTATTTATTTTTTATTACACTATCCTGTAAATTCTGAAAAATACCAAGCTCTTCAGCAATTCTCATCAGACAGCAAGGAATTAATCTTACTAGGATCTGAACAAAACAACCTTATGCTAACGCAGTCATTTCCTGATGCTATCGACATCCCAGAAAAAGAATTGCCCGAAAAAATACCTCCAACACTATTCGAATTCAACAGTATTCAAAACGAAATAAAATGGATTTTTGAGCAGTGCCTAAATCCAGAAAATGAGCACAAATCTCCGCCATGCATACTTTTACCCAACCATAATGATTATAAAAATCAGCTACTAAACGCAGCAAAAAATTATCAAATCGATTTAGAATTCATATCATCTTGCTTTAAAACAAAATCGCGTCTATTTTCTACACTACTAGCGATATTAGACTTTAGTACCAGCAGTGGTTCTTTAAACGATTATTCGAACTTAAGTATGAATGCCAGCATCCAACAATTTTACACCCCTCAAGCCTCGTCTATTGATTTTTTTCATATAGAAAGATTAGCCAGTAAATTTTCATTACACAAAAGCCAAGAAAATTGCCAAGAAGTATTAAAAAAAATTCAAGAGCATCTCAGTCAAAAACTAGCTATACAAGTAGATCAACAAAAAAAAGACGAACTAAGCAAAGACTTAGAACTAACCCTACAACATTTGGCAACACTCGAATCTCTTTCAAACTTTCAACAAAATATTAAATCAGCACATACAGCTCAACTCTGGTTCGATAGTTTTTACGATCTCCTAAAAGTCTTAGGCATCATAGCGACTATCGAAACATCTGACCAAAAAGAAATCGATCAATTTAATGACATAATCTCACAAATCAAGCATTTTTTAACGCTCTATAAACAGTTCCCACAGGCATCCATTCAAAGCCCCTTGTTTATCAAAGATTTAAAAGACTATCTCAATCAACACTACCGACACATAAAAAACCCACAAAAAGATATACAAGTATACAGCCTAGAAGATGCCTACTACATCACAGAAAAACAGTTATTTTTCTGCGGATGCGCTGAAGGTCTACATACCCTAACTCAGCCATCAAATATGTTCATTACATCCGAAATATCAAGCGCGTTAAACCTAAACCAGCAGCAAAAACAGCTCACAAACAACGCCCAGCAAATCCTACAAAACAACCACTGCACCCTAACATATTGCAAACACATCAATAACGAAGAACGACTACCAAGTTCACTGCTATCCTTTTCAGAAATAAAACCAATTCATCTACAAACAAACCCCGATTTTTTTTCAAATCCCCCCTACCCTGTCGAAACTCAGTTACAAAAATCGTTATGGCCCAACATCCAAAAAAAACTAGAAACTAATAAAGTATCACCAACTTTATTAGACATGTATCAACAATGCCCCTACAAATTCTTTTTATATTATTTGCTAGACTTTAAAGAAGCCGACAACGACAACCACTTTATTTCACACAGCGATTGGGGCATTGTTGTACATGATATCTTGGCCCAATTTAACCGCGACTTATCAGAAAACAAGGTGTCAAAAAGCCTTTATTTTGAACGCCTAAAAGCTATTGCATTAGGCACATTAACCCACATAAAAGATAACAGCTCTGCCTGGCAAGTCAAAGAAACATTACTTCTATCTGATACAGGTTTACTGGTTCTTATAGCCAAGCACTACGAGGAAAACGATTACCTTAAACAGTCTATCGGCATAGAATACTCGATAAGCAAACAACTCACCCCAGATATCACCTTAAAGGGAAATATAGATCTACTCTTAAAAACAAATTTTGGTCCTATTATTGTTGACTACAAAAGTGGCAAAACCCTAGCCACAGCCAGCGATACTGAACACTTAAGAAAACTGCAAATTCCCT
>JBILGQ010000206.1:0-3087 GCA_044350955.1 Candidatus Marinamargulisbacteria bacterium
CAAGATCTTGTTAAAGCAAGTGTTAATAATATTTCCAGTATGGCAACAAAAGAGCAACTATATTTAGATTTAGTTCGTTTATTCGCAAAGAAAAACATTTATTATTTGGCATATTCTTATGCTGATAACATTGAAGTAATTTCAATAAGAGAAGAAGCTGCGCTTGTCATTATTCAAGAATTAGTCGAAGCTAGACGTTATCAAGAAGCCATTAAATTGTCGCAGTCTTTAACAGAAAATTCAGCCCGAGAAAAAGCCATTTTATTTTTGGGATTAAGTTTTGCAGCACAAGGTCAATTTGATTCTATTAGTAAGGCTCTTGAGCAACTTGAAACACAAGAATTAAGAACCACTTATATCACCGAAGTATCGTTAAAATTGGTACAGGAAAATTATGTGGACGAAGCCTTTGATTTAGTAAAAAAATTACCAAAAGAAAGTCAACTCACTGCTTACAAAAGCTTAGCGTATCAATTAGGATCGAATGTTGATTTTCATTATTCTTATTTAGTTATTCAAAGTATCAATGATATCAGTTTTTTGAATACTTGCTTAGCCGAGTTTGTTGTGGCTTTAGCAGAAGCTAAAAATAGTGATAAATCGTTGATAGTCTTAAAGAGCATTAAAGATCTTCAAGCTCAAGAATCTGCCAGTTTACGAATTATTGATCAACAGTTATATGCTGATAAGGAATCTGAATTTAAGGCGTTTATCAAAACTAATAAATCGCTTTTGCATTATTACGATAGTAAAACAAAAGAATTATTGGCAAATCCAAACAAAAGGTACGACTTTGTTCAGAGCTTAGAAGGGTTTTCACAGTCACCAAAAATCAGTGATAGCGATAGAATTCATGCAACAATTTTGCTTGTAGCTGCTTATGATGCTCAATTACAAACAAAAGAAACAAAAGCTACTTTAAAAAATTTACATAAAAAATTAATAAAAGCGAATACAAGCGTTGACTTTGATTTGTATAAGAAGGTAGTCACACTTTTTGTACACTATGGAAATACCAATGAAGCTTTACAGTTAATTGCAGCTTACTCAAATAAAGAGAAACAGTTATTTTTATTTGATGTCTTTCATATAAACAATACAATAAATAAAGACACAGTCGCTGATTTTGAAGCATTCAAAAAGAATTATTAAATAAGAAAAAATTACAAGACTGCGCTTTAGAGTTATTGTAGAAATGCAGTTGAAATGCTATGATTACGATCGCTTTAGGAATAGCCCTAACAGGCGGGAGTAGCTCAGTTGGTAGAGCGTCAGCCTTCCAAGCTGAATGTCGCCGGTTCGACCCCGGTCTCCCGCTCCAGTCTTTCTCTTTCTTTCTCATCTTGCTCTGCAATATACTGTAATTTTTCTTTGATATCAGCGTAAGAACGTACATGAACCAACAAAGTACGGTATTCTTTGGCACGATAAACGCCTTTTATGTATTGCAATAAATGCTTTCGAATTTCTTTACAGCCCAATACTTCACCTTTGTGTTCGATAAGATAGTCGGCATGTTTAAAAATAATAGCTAGCCTGTCTGACAAGCGCTTTGGGCAGCCGTCTTTATGAAATACCCAAGGATTCCCAAAGCTGGCCTGACCAATATAAAAGCCATCTAAATTCTGTAATTTAGTTAAGCCGTCAGACAAAGATACAATTCCCCCATTGCCAATTAAGGGGATGTTGATGTGTTTTTTTAATTCGTATAAATGTTCGAATTGTGCGGGTACATTATAGGGCTCTGAATAGGTTCGAGCATGAATGCAAAGCATATCAGCCCCTGCGTTTTCGACTCCCTTAGCAAAAGGGATGAGATCGTCGGCATTGTTCCAACCCAACCTGGTTTTAACGGAGACCGGTAAGCTAGTATTCGAGGCGACGGCTTCGATTAATTTATAAGCTAAGCAAGAATTTTTTCGAAGGGCAACGCCATGTTCAGAGCGAACTACGCGTTTTGAAGGGCAGCCCATGTTGATATCGATACCTGAAAACCCCATATCTTCACAAATTTTGGTAGCTTCAATGAAAGTTTGTTCGTTTTTTCCAAAAATCTGAGCAAATACGGGCTGTTCACTGGGTTTAAAGGCCAGTTTTTGTTTAAGTTTTGCCGACGAATAAGTAAGCCCGTCAGCCGAAGTAAACTCGGTTACAGTAACGATATCAGGGTTAATCTCTTTGCAAATCTGTCGAAAGGCAGAGTCAGAATAGCCGTCCATAGGCGCTAAGCCAATAATGGGTTTTTTGATGTTTTTCCAAAAGTCTTTCGTGATTTTAGTCATTTTATTTTCAGTTAGTTTATATCTTATGTTAATAATTTGGTATAACTTTATCATAGAAAAATCAGCGGGGAGAGGCTTGAAAAATTGCTCTAAATCTCGGGTGGTACTTTTGAACCGGCACCTTTTGAAGGTGAACCGTGATGATGCTGATAAAACAGAAGACAATGATTTTATTCACGGCACCTTTTGAAGGCGGATTGATAAAATTTGGAATTGTACTTAATTTAGTATATAGTTTAATAATTGAATAAAAAAAGTTTAATAAAGGGGAAAATAGCATGAGCATGAGTATAGGGGCTACACAAACATTTTTATCACAAAAGCTTTTTGGCACTAAAGCTGATGCCTTAACTGAATTAAAAAATAAGGGGTCTGTGTCAAGTGTGATTACTTATACTGGTTTTAGTGGAGATGGAATTAATTTAACTGCAATGTTAGCTGATCCTGATCATCCAAATCAAAAAACTGAATTAATGGCTAGTGTTATGGGCCCCAAGGTGGATATCGAAGCACAATTGGCATTATTATTACTAGTAGCTAGAACAGAGTTTAGTCAAGCAGATCAGAAAAACCGCGCTTTGGCAATTTTGGCGCATAAATTTGCTTCCTATGCTGCTGTCTCAGGCGAAGCAGAAGAGCGTATGTACCTTACCGTTAAATTTTTAACAGTGGTTATGTTGGAATTGGCATTGTCAACTGGAAAGAAAAAAGAGGATATAGTAGCCAGTGATTTTATTGATGATGTGAAAAAAGAGTGTGCTCATATTTTTAGTGGTGTACGCACAGAGTTAGGCTTGGTTTCGAA
>JBILGQ010000207.1:0-3085 GCA_044350955.1 Candidatus Marinamargulisbacteria bacterium
TGTGTTTGCTAGGGCAGTGTATTTAGTTGCTTTTAGGGTTGTATCGCTTTCTTTAGAAATTAACGCACTTTCTAAAGATAACTGAAGCGTATTACTAACGCTTTGTTTTACCGTTTTGAATAACTTGGGTTCTAAGCCCATTTTACTAGGGTTTAAACAAGCCAGATAAGTAGCAATGGCGTCATGTTGACGCAAGCCAGATAAATAGTCGCATTGTTCTTCATAAAGTCTTGCTCCACGAATAAAGGGGGTTGTATTTATATCTTTAGCCAAATCTGCTGGTTGTTTGGTGTTTGTAGCATGCTCGATAGATCTTTGAATGATATTTCTTAGGGTCATATCGTCCCAGTTTTCAATGTTAATTAATTCTCCGCTCGAGTTGGTCCAACCTTGTTGTTGTAGGGCCGTATTAAAAAATTTATCTGCTGCTTTTTTTTGTTGAGATGTCATATTGTCATGATCGGCAAATAGTGTAGAAAATTGCATTAATACCATTTGTGCATAGAATCGTTTTACTGATAAACCTGATCCCTCTAATTTAATTGAAAGAATATATGGCGCTGCATTTGGTAATAGTTTATCAAGGCCAGCAAAAGGGATTGGGATGTTAATAGGGGCTAAATTAGATTCTTTTGAATAATCATCACCTATATCAAAGTTGAGTACGGAGTGGTTTTTTAGAACAGTATTCATAATAAAGTGGTGACATAGTGATGCATATTTGCCAGTAAATGCATCGAATAATGGCGATTTCCAAGTAGAATTTTTGAAATCTTGATAATTGGGAAATTCTTTTGATTGTTTCATTAACTCAAGGCTCATCACAGAAATTTCATCTAGCATGACGGCTAGTTTTGGGTTCTCAATGTAACGTGGCTGAAGAAGCACTTTAACTGCTTCTCGTTGTAAAAGTGCTTGTTTTAATGTGCTCCCTTCTTTAATAAAAGCACGCATATCTTCACTAAATAATATGGGTCTTTGAATTAATTCGTTAAAATTAGCATAGAGATCAAACCATAGGCGTTCTATTTCATCAGAAAATGGGTAATTTTTTTTGTCTGAGAGCGATTTTTTTAAAGCCCCCCAATTTTTCGTGATATGTTTAATTTTCGAATTTTTATAACCTAAGTTTATTGAAAGTTTATTTCGTAAATAAGTGCCTAAAACCTGCAAGCGAATATTTATTTTTGATAAAAATGGGGTTTTTGTTAATTCATTTAATTTATGTTGTTTGTCAAATTCTTGTGTAAGTTCAAGATACATGTCAGCAATGCTAAGCATATTGGCTTTACTCCAGCCTTGCTTGCAAAAAGTCTCAAATTCCTCCTGAAAAATTTCCATATATTTCGAAAGAATTTTGCAATTAGAAGGAATGTGATCAGAGGTGTCTTGTATTACGGCAAATAAATGTCTATCTCCTCCTGTAAATGTGTAGCTTAGAGTTTCTGTATTCCGAAGCTTATTAGGGTCGTTTTGATATACTTTTTTAGAGGGCGATTGATCAGCTGAAGTTTTTAGATGTCTTTTAATTCCTGTAAGCGAATTAGGGGGGGTGTTTATTTTTAAGTTGTGCATTAAGTTTCAGGACGCAAAATATCGTGTAAAGTGATTGATACCAAAAAATCTTGTCCGGCTTGTTCTTTGTTCGCGTCTAGGCAAATATAATCATCACCTAGTTCATATATGCGGGCTTTTAAAGTTTGTTTGTCATCTATGTCAATTTCTACTTTTTGGCCCATTTTTTTATTGATATGAGCAGGAACGTGATGATTAGGTACTGTTATAAGAAGGTCATTATTTCGTTCTCCGAACATATCTTTTGCTTTAATCGTAACTAATTTATTAGTACCAATCGCCATGCCTAGAATGGCGTTTTCAAAGCCTGTACAATATCTGTTTTTGCCCAATTGAATATGTTGGGGGCCTGTTTTTTGTGTGCTATCAAATACTTTTCCAGTCATGTATTTAATGCTGTAATCAATGACAACTATATCGTTTGCTTGAACAAAATCCATAAAATCTCCCTAATTTTTGGATATTTTAACAGAGTTCTTGGAGCCAGGCTACTAAGCACAAAGAAGAGCCATGGATTCTATGATAAAAATCAAGCCCAAAGAAAAGAGTAACAAACGTTCCCTTCGACTCCGCTCAGGGAACAAAAATAAGGTGTTACTTAAAATTACTGGATTCTGCGACTTCGCGCAGAATGACGGTTTTTGAACCGAGATGACGCTGATTAAAATTAAGACTACTATTTTATTCGTGCATCTAATTCTCTCTCCCAATATTTGGGAGAGAGTGCCCAAAGGGCGAGAGAGGGCGCGTCGTCTTGATTCAACCATAAAAATGAGACGCAAGATTTTGCGTCTCTACAGAACACGAGACATTAAACTTCTCATCACAGCCCTAAATTGGCCTAATAGTCTAACTTAGTCTAAGATAAGAGCCGGCCCCAAGATGTGGCTCCAAGAGGCCTAAACACGATTTACTCACTATTGAATCTGTGATATTTTTATACTTCTTTAATAAACAAAAGATAAGCGTAGGGTGTTTAAGTATTATGCGATGGAGATGATTAATATGATAAAAAAAGCGATAGGGTTTATGGTAGTTTTGTTCATGAGTTCACAATTACAGGCATCGCAGTTTATGATTGGTTTATCGGCTGGAAGCAACGGTTTTGATAACGATTACAAGACGGCAACAGAGGTGGGGCTACATACTGTGTTTGCGTCTCGAATTGGTGTCGCTATTGATGGGTCGTTAAGCTATTTCGAGGCCGATGCAAACACTGGTGGTGGATCGGTTAAAGCGGTTCCGGCATTAGTGGGGCTTTCTTATATTTTTGGAAATCGTCTTGCTCAACCTTATGTAGGCGCCGAGGGCGGATTTACGTTTTTAGGTGGAGATGCTAATGAAGTAGCGATGACTTATGGCGCAAAAGCGGGTGTGTCTGTGTCATTAAGTCGTGAATTTAGAGTGTTTATTGAGGCTAAAAAGTTAGTGATTAATGCAGATTCACTAAGATTAGAACCGACTAAAATAGCCTTAGGATGCTCTGTTATATTTGGAAAACCTGCTGCTA
>JBILGQ010000253.1:0-2639 GCA_044350955.1 Candidatus Marinamargulisbacteria bacterium
TTTTATATTTTTATTTATTTTTTACATAAATTACATTATTATTGTTTTACAAAAATATTTATTGATAATTTAAATAAAATTCAGGAGTTTATTATGAGTTATGGATTTAATGTATGTACTAAAAACAAACCACACACTATACGATATAAAGGGTTTGATTTGGCGGCTAGACAACGAAAAAAAATCGTTAATTCTGCTAAAACGTTAAAAAATATTACAAACACCCACTACGATTTACATACCAGGACAGCAGTTAATCAAGTTTACGCGTCGTCGAACAGAGCCTTGTTATTATTCGTTCAGGCCCAAGAACTTAGCGAACATGTAAAAACCCTTTTAACATCTTTTATTCAGTCAAACGCCATAGAAATAACTAAAAAGAACGGAAAATCATTATCAGAATTTTCAAAACTATTAAATCAAGCCTCAAAAGAATTATTATCTGAAAATGATTTTGATACTAACTATGGCGAGCTATTTTGTGATTTTGTAAAAACAGATAGCGCATTACAACAAATTAAAGATGCAGTATTATTTAATACCAACACACTTATAACTAACATTTATAATGCAACTCGTAATAAATTGGATTTTTTAAGCAACGAACGCAATGGCGTATTATCTGATCATGGCCGTACTACGAATGCTCAAAAATTATATAATATTTTATCACGTTCAATAGAAAAGCATTTATTATCTAACCATAACATTTCGCAAATAACAGACAGAAATATAATTAAGAAATTAAAACTTTTATTATGCCCCTTAATTCGTAAAAAGCATTCAGGTGATCTTTATTTCAAAATAATGGGCAACCAATTTTTAAACGAAATTGAAGCCAAACTAAAACACGATTTAAATTCATATTAAAGCCTCGCGCCATTTTTGGACGTTAAAATTAGCACGAGTTTGATCTATTCTTGCTAAAATCATTTCTAATTTTTTATGTGGGTTTTTACGGCAGCTATTTTTAATAAAATTTTCTAAATTAACCAATACTAATGGTTGAACAGTTTTTTTATTTTCTGGATCGAACAAATAATGCGTAACTTGTGGTAAAGTTATATAGTCTGCGATTTGATCAAGATTTAAACAATACTGTTTATTTTTACTAAGTAAACATAATAAAGTAATTACAAAGGCAACGGTTTTGTTAGTCAAACTAATTTTATGGAAGCGGTGAAATCTGTTTAAAATTTTATTTTTAGATGCGTCAGAAATTTGAAGAACCTGACTATAGTTTAAGTTTGATAATAAACTTATAATTTTTTTTGCATTATACTCACTTGCATGCTCAACTATAATGGATAAAAATTCACAGGCAATCGTTATTTGCTCATTTTTTTGAGCATCACTTAGGCTTAACATCTCTGGTGTTTTTGATAAATGTCTAATTAAATAAGCCGCTATTTTATCATGAAGATACTGATAATTTCGTTCTGGATCGTTTTCAAAAAATATGGCTTTTCCGATAAATTGTGTGTCTTTATTTAATAAAGCCCATCCTTCTTTTATAGAAACCTTAGAAATATTACGAGGGATTTCAGTTTTATTTTTAGGATTAAAACGAACATTAAAATCTCCTCCGCGTGATACTAGCGTAAAATCAGGATACTGATATTTATAAACAGTTCCGGCAAAAACATAATTCGAAAAAAGATAATCCGAGCCATTTTCATCGCAATATCCACCCTTTTGCCACTCACCCTCTTTACTGTTAGAACTTTGTTGCAATAACGCTAAGTCCCAATCAATGCCAACCCCCTTAATAGGAGTATAACCAATACTCAAAGCCTGAAACACAAAAAAATTACGCTGATTTGTTGGATCAACAATCACAAATTTATTATCTTCCAAGGCAAATAATTGTATAAAATTATTAAAACTTTGAAATAATTGGGTTGAAAATTGTGTTTCGCCAGAGTTTGTATCTATAGCATGAATATAGCCATTTTTAGTCAGCACCAATAAAGTTG
Source organism: Candidatus Marinamargulisbacteria bacterium (assembly GCA_044350955.1). Lineage (GTDB taxonomy): Bacteria > Margulisbacteria > Marinamargulisbacteria > JBILGQ01. The sequence goes on from JBILGQ010000253.1 coordinate 1,977, forward strand.
ATTGCTGTTGCATGGCCATAAAAACAAGGTCACTGCTCATTAGTGTAATACTTTTATCAAAACTCCAAGTAGTTAAATCAACTATACGAATTTCATCTCGTTGAGGACTTTCTAACTTTTCTATTATAGCGAAGCGTGAGTCTGATACAGCGCTGGCACCATATATTATGCCAGGAGTAACATAGATAAATTTTTGCTTACCATTTTTACTATCAACGATAACAAAACCCTTTTGATGAAAACACACAAGGTAGTTGCCAATACTTAGCGCCCCATCTAATTTTGTTGATTCAAACAACACATGCGTAGAAATAAGTTCAGACAGATCTAAAGAATAACTAGACTTTGTTACTAAATTTCCCTGTTGATAGACTAAAGTTAAAGTATCGCAATCACTTTTCATAAAAATAGGTGGATAACTTTGCGGAGATATTTTTACATCATACTGCTTTTGTTTATTCGATAAACGTTGTATGGTTCCATTACTTAAAGCAACAAAAATACTTCCTGTTTCAGATTTTTCAATCAAAGAAATGAGGGCATTATGACTATGCACTTTAACAATTTTTGGCTTTTCATGATCAAACTGAAACAATAAAAAAGCATTACCCTCGCAACAAGCAAACTGAGTCGGTGATAATTGAAATAACGTCATCCCTCTAG
>JBILGQ010000208.1:0-3036 GCA_044350955.1 Candidatus Marinamargulisbacteria bacterium
GTTGGGCTTAGAGTTTCATCCTAAAATTATTGAATTAATGGGTAAACTTTATTTTAGAACCAGTTATGGGCAGAATATTTTGCATCATTCCTTAGAAGCGGCTCATATTGCAGGTATTATGGCTGCTCAGCTTGGTGTAAACGTTACTTTAGCCAAGCGTGGTACGATGTTGCATGATATCGGTAAAGCGCTAGACTTTGAAATGGAAGGATCACATACAAAATTAGGTCGTGATGTGTGTGAACGATACGGAGAATCAGCAGAAATTTTAAATTGTATTATGGCGCATCATGAAGAAGAAGCACCAGAAACAATAGAGGCTGTTTTGGTTATGGTAGCGGATGCTATATCATCGGTACGCCCGGGTGCTAGGCGTGAAAGTGTTGAGAAATACATGAAACGTTTAGAAAAACTTGAAAAAATTGCCGCATCTTATGATGGCGTTAATAAAGCGTATGCAATTCAAGCGGGACGTGAAATTCGCGTCATAGTGAATCCGGATGACGTAAATGACGACAGTGCTTATAAATTAGCACAAGATATCGCCAAACAAATTGAAAAAGAAGTTGATTATCCGGGCGAAGTAAAAGTGTCTATTATTCGTGAAACTCGTTCTGAGGCAGTCGCAAGATAAATGATAAGAGCCGAAAAACTGGTTAAACGATATCAGTCTCGAACTGTTGTAAATGATATCAGTTTAGAAATGAGTAAAGGTGAAATAGTGGGTTTGCTCGGACCAAACGGCGCGGGTAAAACCACTACCTTTTATATGATTACAGGGCTCGTTCGCCCTAATGAAGGGAAAGTGTTTTTGAATGATGTGGATATTACCAATATGCCAATGTATAAACGCTCTCGATTGGGGCTGGGGTACTTGCCTCAAGAATCCTCTATTTTTAAAAAATTAACGGTAGAAGACAATATTATTATTTTGTGGGAATTACTGGGAAATGTTAAAAAGAACGATTATAAAAAGCGTTTAGATGACTTATTAGATGAAATGGGGGTTTCGCATATTAGAGAAGCGAAAGGAATAGAGTTGTCGGGCGGTGAAAAACGCCGTGTCGAAATTGTAAGGGCTTTGGCAACTGATCCACAGTTTATTTTGCTAGACGAACCTTTTGCGGGAATAGACCCGATAGCTGTGAATGATATTCAAGGGATCATTAGGAGATTAAAAGAAAAGGGACTAGGTATTGTTATATCTGATCATAATGTGCGTGAAACTTTAGAAATTACAGACCGTGCTTATGTTATTCATGAAGGTCGCTTAATTTTATCAGGTAATGCAGAAGAGATAGTTAATAATCCGTTAGCGAAAAAATTCTATTTAGGTGAAAACTTTGCTTTATGAAGTTAATTGATCGCTATATCTGCAAAGAATTTATAGGGCCATTTCTATCTGGTTTGGCCGCTTTTGCGGTTATTTTATCGGGGTCTACTATTTTATTTAAAATGATTGACTATGCTGTAAAATTTAACATTGGCATAAAAGATCTGATTATTGTTATCTCTCTTCAAATTCCTTATATTATAGCTTTGTCTATACCAATGGCTACTTTATTTGCGACTATTTCATGTTTCGGACGTTTAAGTAATGATTTAGAAATTTTAGCTTTCAAAGCGCATGGGGTATCGGTGGTGCGTATGCTAGTTCCGATTGTTTTTATGGGAATACTTGTTTCGGCACTAAATATAGTCTTTAATGAATTTATAGTACCTAAATCTGCTTCTGCATCAGAAGAATTGTTATTCTCTTATAAAAATAATAAAACACCTAAAATTCAAAGTAATTTAAATATTACAGAATACAAAGATAAATTGCCGTTTAGAGTGATTAATGTCGCTGAAAAGGAAGGCAATTTACTACGAAATATAACTATTGCTGAGTACAAAAATGGCTTTTTGAACCGTCTTATAAGAGCAGAGTCAGGCACATGGATTTTACACGGTGCTTGGGAATTTTATGACGGTGTTATGCATAATTTTCAGGAAAATGATTTAAAAAGAGTTACGGTTATAGAATTTGAAAAAGAATTTATTAATATGGATTTAAGGCCTGTAGACTTTGATAACCGGCATAAAAAAGTTGAAGAAATGTCGGGCGGTGAAATGCTAGAGAAAATAGAGTTTGAAAAAAGAAAAGGAAGTGATCCTATAAAATTAATTATGGATTATCACATGAAAATTGCCTTGGCTTTTTCGTCGTTAATTTATTGTATATTAGGGGCTTCAATGGGTTTAAGGCCTCATCGAAGTTCGTCGGCAATGGGGATTGGGTTAAGTTTGTTGGTTATTTTTTCATATATTATTTTATTGTCTATTGGCATGGGTTTGGGATTAAGTAAAACCTTGCCGCCGTTAATTGCAGCATGGCTTCCTAATATTATTATTGGGATGCTTAGTTTGTTACTAGCCAGAAAAGTTGTGTCGCAGTAGATTTATAAATTTTTAAAAAACAAAATATCTCTTTTATAGCTACAGCCTCTATTGTATAATTGCCTACTTTAGAATTTATATAAAATGAGGAGTTTTTTTATGTTTGATGTCTTATCAAAAATTTGGCTGGTTGCACCCATAGCGTCTGTAATCGCTTTGTTAACAGCGTGGGTATTTTTTAACCGTTTGATGAAAGAGTCTGAAGGTACAGAGCGTATGCAAGAAATTGCAGGCTACGTTAAAGTAGGCGCAATGGCTTATTTGAAAAGACAATATAAAGCTGTAGCTGTAGTATTTTTAATTATTGCTGGGTTGCTTACTGTGTTGGCTTTTATGGGAATTCAGAATCCTTTTGTTCCGATTTTATTTATCAGTGGTGGGTTGTGGTCTGCTGTGTCGGGTTATTTGGGGATGATAACAGCTACTAATGCATCGGCAAGAACAGCCGCAGCTTGTAGAGAGTCTTTGGGTAAAGGGTTAAAAATATCGTTCCGTGCAGGATCGATTATGGGTTTAATCGTTGTTGGTTTTGGTCTCTTAGATATTTCAATATGGTTTATGGTCTTAAATTATATTTACGATCATAATATATTTAAT
>JBILGQ010000013.1:0-10230 GCA_044350955.1 Candidatus Marinamargulisbacteria bacterium
ACAATTACGCATATTTTTAATTATATTTATAAAGATTTTAATACAGAACGGCAATTACGTGGTTATAAAAGCCCTATTGCTGTTCGAAATATTGGCAACGATTTATCAGAAAAAGCAGTACAAACGCTGCATGATGTTACGACTTTTTCAAATACTTTAGTAAGACGATATTATACGATTAAAAAGAAATTATTGGGTTTAGAGACGATGACTTTGGCTGATTTATATGCGCCTTTGCCTGATCAAAGTGAACAGTTTTCTTATGAAGAAGCAAAAACTATCGTTTTAGAAGCCTTTAAAGCTTTTGATAACGAATTTTATACGATTGCTAAGATGATGTTTGATGAAAATCGCATTCATGCGCCTGTATTAGAAGGTAAAAGTGGCGGCGCTTTTTGCTCGGGCTCAACGCCTGATGTGAAGCCCTATGTAATGTTGAATTTTTTAGGAAAAGCCCGCGATGTATCAACGATGGCTCATGAATTAGGTCATGCCATTCACGATGTTTTGGCTTCAAAACAAAGTTTATTTAATTATCACCCTATACTTCCTTTAGCTGAAACAGCTTCTGTTTTTTGCGAGATGCTGGTGACCGACTTGCTTTTAAAAAAATTGAAGAATAATCAAGATAAAATTGCTTTGTTATGCGATAAATTAGAAGATGTTTTTGCAACGTCTCATAGGCAAAATATGTTTTCGTGTTTCGAGCAAAGAGCCCATCAAGCAGTGACTGACGGGTTATTATCATCTGAAGATTTTTCTCTTATTTATTATGACTTATTAAAAGAAGTGTTCGCTGACTCTGTACAAATTACTGACGATTATAAATGGGAATGGTGTACTATACCTCATTTTATTAATTATCCATTTTATGTCTATGCCTATAACTTTGGTAATTTACTGGTATTTTCTTTATACCAACAATACAAAGAAGAAGGGGCTTCATTTATACCAAAGTTAAAAGAAACATTAAGTAGCGGCTGTGTATCGAATCCAATTCAGATTACCTCCTATGTAAATGCTGATATTGAATCAAAAGAATTTTGGAATAAAAGTGTTACAGCCATAGAAAGTCTATTAAATGAACTTGAAAGCCTTATTTAAACTTATTTTTTGTTTTGCCTTCATTATAACAGTTGAAATACAAGCAGATTTTGTTATAAAACAACTGCCAACAAACGAAAAAATTGTTGCTTTAACTTTTGATGATGGTCCACGACCAGTGTTAACAGAAATGATTAATACGGTATTAAAAGAACATGATGTAAAAGCTAGTTTTTTCTTTATTGGTTCACAAGTTGAGTTGTATCCTAAAGAGGCTAAAGACATTTATTTATCTGGGCATACTATAGGTAACCATTCCTATGCGCATGTTCATTTTGAATATGAAAGTGAGGAATTTATAAAAGAGGATGTAGCTAAAAGCCAATTAATATTTTATGAAAAAATTGGTGTTTTGCCTTCATTATTTCGATCTCCTTATGGGCGTTTTGAACCAGTCGAAACCTATAAGCAACATTTTTTACATATGATTCACTGGAATATAGATACAAGAGATTGGGATGCTTTGCAAAGTGAAGAGGAAATTATTAAAAATGTCCTTTCAAATCTAAAGCCCGGATCTATTATTTTACTTCATGAAACTGATAAGACCTTAAAACTACTACCGATATTAATTAGCAAAATTAAAACGGAAGGATATGAATTGGTATCGCTTGATGAGGCATTTAAACGAAACTCTTTGCGTAATAGAAAACCTGTAAAATTTTGGAGTAAATTTCAAAAAGTCAATTTTTAAGCACAAAAGCTAGCAGCAAAAAAAAAAATCTGATACATTTTAAGAAAATATAAGTAATGACAGAGGATTTTATGCAAATAAACGCTACACAAATACGAGTGGGAAATATATTAATTATAGATGGTGAATTATATCGTGTTACCTGGAACATGCATCGAACACCTGGGAAGGGCAATGCTTGTATGCAAACAAAGCTTAAAAACATTATCAACGGACGCAATTTAGAAAAACGCTTTTTATCAAGTGAACGTGTAGAAATTGCATTATTAGAGAGTAAATCTATGCAGTATCTGTACAATGATTCTGAAGGTTATATTTTTATGGATAACGAAACGTACGAGCAATTAACCGTGAAAGAAGATGTTGTTGGTGATATGGCTAGTTATTTAAAAGATAATGAAAGTTATATTTTAACTTTTTATAATGGCAGTATCATGGGAGTTGAATTTCCGAAAACGATGATATTAACTGTTATACAAGCGCCTCCTGAAATTAAAAAAGCTACAACGAATGCTTCTTTTAGACCTGTTACATTAGAAAATGGCATGGTGGTTTTAGGGCCTGGTTTTTTAAAAGAAGGCGATAAGATAAAAGTGAATACCGAAACAAACGAATATGTTGAACGAGTGAAAGAATGATTGAGCCTGAAAATCATCGAAAAAATGAGTCTAAAAAAGACATAAAAATTAATTGTCCTGAAGAAATAGCTCAAGGCAAATATTCAAACTTATTTATTACCACAATTTCTAGTGAAGAATTGATTGTTGATTTTGCATTATTATACCCTCATTCAAATCAAGCAAAGGTGCAGTCTCGCATTATTTTAACACCAGGTAATGCCAAAAAATTAAAATCGATGCTTGAAAAGAATTTGTTGGAATATGAAAAATTTAAAGAAAAAGGATCAGACTTTTCAGGGCCTGATGTCAAATTCAGTATTAACTGATAAGTATTATTTGTATTTAGCCTATCAAGAAGCGTTAAAGGCACTTGCAATAGATGAAGTCCCCATTGGGGCCGTAATTGTTAACGATGGCCATGTCATTGCTTATGGCTATAATCAAAAAGAACTAAAACAAAACTCTTTAGCACATGCAGAGATAATTGCCATTGAACAAGCCAGTAAAACGCTTAATTCCTGGCGATTAACTGACTGTACCTTATATACAACACTAGAGCCTTGTTATATGTGTGCTGCTGTGATTTTACAGGCACGATTAAAACGAGTGGTATTTGCCGCTCATGATAAAAAGGGTGGGGGAGAAAGTTGCTTACAGCTTTTTTCTAATCAACTTTTTAACCATAAAATTTTATGTGAGTATATCGAGGTTTCTGCTTACGGAAAATTAATATCAGAGTATTTCCAAAGAAAACGGATTGTATCTAGTAATTCTTAATACAATCTATGTATTTACGAATGGTATCTTTGTAACCGAATCGTAAGGCATCACATATAATTTCATGGCCAATAGACAATTCATCTGGGTGAATGGCTTTTAATAATTTTGGTAAATTTTGTAAATTTAAATCGTGGCCAGCATGAATGCGTAAGCCTTGTGATCGCGCGTACTCTGAACTTTGTATTAAAGCATTTAAGTCTTTGTCAGAGTTGCGATAGTTTAAGGCATAATCACCTGTATAAAATTCTACTGCATCAGCGCCTGCTTTTTTTGCAAAGTCTACGGATTCTTTAGTGGCGTCAGTAAAAAATGATACACGTTTTAAATTAAAATCTTTTTTAAACCGTTTTACAATCTGGCTTATATAGGCAAGATTATCTTTAGAACTCCATCCTCGCGAACTGGTTATTTCGCCAGGTGTCACTGGAACTAAGGTGAATTGATGACAATAAACAGTCTTTTTTATGAAATCTAATAAATTAAGTCTGGCATCGCCTTCAATGTTAAACTCAATTTTGTCAGAACTTATTGCGTCAAGTTTACTGATAGAAATTAGATCTTCTAGTGTAATATGTCTTGCATCGTCTCTGGGATGAACTGTTATGCCATCAACCCCTTCATCTATCGCTATCTGTGTATATTCCACTAAATCTGGTACACCTGTGCCTCTTGAATTGCGAAGCAAGGCTATCTTGTTAACATTAACACTTAAATTAGTCATACTTACGATTAAGAATGACTTTCAGGACAGCACTTCAGTAGTTTGTGATTAAAATAATATGATCCGATAACGAACAGTGATCCTAAAAGTAAGAAAATTGATTTACTAGGATGAACATGATAGTGATTAAGTAAGAAATGTAATATCCAAAATATAGCGCCAAGGATATATAAAAAAACGATGTGTTTACGTTTATGCAGACAATAGCCTTTACTAATGACAAAAAAACCACAGCCTAAAGACACTGCTAAAAATAATATTTCTACAATATGGCTATGAAAAATAGATCCGATTAGTGGTGAAAAAATAACGATAAAAGGTGCAATGATGCAATGAAGAACACAAGTTAGTGATGCTATATGCGTTAAAGAATGTGTCTTCAAAGTTTTCTCATGTTTCATACAAAGTAGATTCTACGTATTTTAAACTTAAAAAACAAGAGTTAGGTCTAAAATAGTCTGTTGTATAAGAGATACTTTTGAACTTAAATGGCTTTTCTGATACTCTTAGCTTTATGAAAAAAGTATCGTTTATTAATCAAGGTTGTCGCTTAAATCAAAGTGAAACATCTGCTTTAGAACAATTATTTGAAAATGAAGGCTTTGATATAACAAAAAATCAGGTGCCCGATATCACCGTTGTAAACACTTGTACCGTTACAGAGAATGGCGATGCTGATACCCGCAAAATTATTAATCAATTGGTTAAACAAAACGATCAAATAAAAATTGCCTTAATAGGCTGTCAATCGCAAATACAAAAAGAAGCGCTTCTTAAATTTAAGAATGTTCAATGGGTCATTGGAAATGCCGAAAAAATGAATACCCATAAAATTATTTCAGAAACATATAACAGTAATGAACAACTGTGTCGTACTGAAAAAATTAAACGCGAACCCTTTACTATTAATACTACTTCACTTGATTCGACACACACTAGAGCCAATATAAAAATACAGGATGGATGCGATTTTTATTGTTCATTCTGTGTCATTCCTTTTGCGCGTGGCCCAGCACGAAGTAGGGTATTTGAAGATATTATTCGTGAAGCCATAGAGCTTTCTGAAGCAGGATTTCAGGAATTAGTGCTAACAGGCGTAAATATTGGTACCTATGAGCATGACGGAAAAGTCATTTTAGACATTGTAAAAGCTTTATCTAGAATTGAGGGCATTAAACGCATTCGAATTTCCTCTATTGAACCAACGACAATACCTAAAAAATTAATTGTCGAAATGCGAGATAACCCTAAATTATGTAGACATTTGCACATTCCTTTACAAGCCGGTTCGGACGATATTTTAAAAGCGATGAGTAGAAAATACAGCATGAAAGAATACAGAGATTTTATAAATTTTGCTTATGAAACAGTTCCTGATATTTGTATAGGAACCGACGTAATTGTTGGCTTCCCAGGCGAAGAAAAATCGCATTTTGATGAAACAGTGGCCAATTTGTTGACTATGCCTATGCATTATCTACACGTTTTTTCTTATTCTGAAAGAGAGTTTGCCCGATCAAAAAAATTAGATTCTCCAGTTTCATCACAGCTAATTGCAGAGCGTAGTAAAATTCTGAGAGATATTTCAAATAGACTTAAAAAGAAATACTACGAAAGTCAGATCGGTAAAGAAATTAGTTGTTTAATTGAATATGAAAAATCTGGATCTTGGTATGGTCTAAGTGATAATTATTTACGAATAAAATGTAATTCGGATATGAAGTTAAAAAATAAATTTGTTACCGTTAAATTAGACAATATTGAAAAATCATTAATTTTGGCTACGATAAAATCTTAAGCATTTTAAACCCATCTAGGCCATTTTCATAATAGGATGTTAGGCGTTTTTTTATAACATAGCCAAATCGTTCATAAAGTGAAATAGTATTTTTTTCATCGCATCTTACTTCTAAAGCGATTTTTTTATAGCCCTTCAATTTGGCGATTTCACAGCTGTATTGTAAAAGCGCAGTAGCAATGCCTTGCTTACGAAAGTCTTTATGAACCGCTAAAGAGTATAATCTTGCCTGATTTAAAGCAGTGGGAGTTAGCAAAATTGCGTAAGCTACAATGAGTGAATTTTTGCAGTATACAAAACTAACTGCTTTAGCTCGATGAATTAAATATTTTAGCTGAGACTTAGAAAAATAATATAAAAAAAAAGAATTTTTCTCGATGCTAAAAATAGCCTCTAAATCAGAGAGTGTTGCTTGCCTGATTTCGTTATTTTCCACGTTTTTCTAATCGATTTAAGAACTCTAACATCACAAGCATATAAAGCTCATTACCCAAATACAAATCTTCGACACCAGAGTCTATGTTAGGATTATCATTCACCTCTACAAGGTATACTTGTTTTCCTTTTTGTTTTAGATCAACACCATACAAGCCATTTCCAACGATTTTTGAGGCTTTAATAGCTGCATTTAATACAGACTTTGGCACTTCGAATGTAGGTAACGTTTCAAATTTTCCTGATTCGACTTTATTTTTTTTATAACTATAAATTTGCCAGTGATTAGCTGCCATATAGTATTTACAAGCAAAAATTGGACGTCCGTTTAATACCCCAATGCGCCAATCAAAGGGCGTATACATATATTCTTGAATAAGTACCAATGCACTACTAGATAAAAAGGTCTTTAAAAAATTTTGTAATTCTTCTTTGTTATTGGCTTTATGTACACCTTTTGAAAAGCTTGATTCAGGCATTTTTATAACCATAGGGTAGGCAAAGGTAGACTCAATCGTTTCAATCGTACTTGGGTTATCATCATAAACAAAAATGGTTTTTAAACTATTCACCTGATTATAGCTATACGCATCATGTAAATAGACTTTATTGCAACATCTTAATATCGAATTCGAATCATCGATAGCTACAATACCTTCTTGTTCGGCTTTTCGTGCTAATTTATAGGTATAATGATCAATAGCAGTGCCTTCACGAATAAATAAAGCATCGTATTGCGAGATAGAACTTAAATTTTTCTTTGTAATGCATGCTGCATGTATCCCTAATTTTTCTGCTGCTTTAATAAAAAGTTGTATCGCTTTTTTATCACTGGGAGGCTGCTCTTCATCGGGATTTACTAAAATTGCCATGTCCCATCGAAATCGTTTTTCTTTTTTACTTAATCGCCAATTTTTGCTAATAAAGGTCTGTAAGCATTTAATACAGTTTTGTTTTTCACTTTCAGTTAATTCTGAAAAAGAACGCGACGAAATTTTAACAAAACGTTCTTCATTATTTTGTGTGATTTGAACATGCAAAATGGGGGATGGGTAATTATCAAACACCCATTTTGCAATTTTTTGGCACATCTCATTATCAGCAATACCAAAATAAATGTTAAAACTAGTAATTTTTGACGCTTGAATCGATTTCATAAGATTTAAATAGGAACCTTTCATAAACAAAAAGTTTTCGTCATCTTTTTCAAGTTTTCTTAAATCATTGATAGTAGACACACTAGGGAGCATTTTATGCTTTCTTGCTTCACCAAGAAGCGAGCAATAATAGCCTTTGCTTAAATAATCTTTCGTTTCACAAAAATTAATAATCTGAATTTTCCCTTCATTTTTTTGGGGATATTGGCTCACATAATCAGTAAAAGAGATTGTACTGATACCGGCTCTTTCAAATTTAAAATTACTATCGTCTGTGATGATAAGAGTTTTGTTCATATACTTATACTAGCTATATATCATAGTTTTTTTCGATGTAATAGTTTTATTTTTACTAAAAAATTAAAATTAAGCTAGGTCTAGTTCAAAAACTCTTTTTTATATAGAATAATAAGAATGAAAAAAGTATTTATAGAAACTTACGGTTGTCAGATGAACGTTTACGATACAGAGCTTGTAAAATCTATTTTGATTTCACATAACTTTGCTGTAACAGATAGCGAAGATAATGCTGATATCATGATGTTGAACACCTGCTCGGTAAGAGATAACGCGAATAGAAAAATTTATAATCGGGTACACGAAATTAAACAACGCAAAGCAGATACTAAAATTGGTATTTTAGGCTGTATGGCAACAAATTTCAAAACCGATTTACTTGAAAATAAAAGCTTAAAAATCGATTTTATTGCTGGGCCAGATTCTTATAAAACCTTACCTGCATTAATTAGCAACTTATATGACTCTGGTGAAAAGCAATATGATGTAACCTTATCAGAGTTTGAAACTTATTCTGATATATATCCAACTAGAAACGATGGTGTAAATGCTTGGATTGCCATTATGAGAGGTTGCAATAATTTTTGTACTTTTTGCGTGGTGCCTTATACACGTGGACGTGAAAGAAGCCGTTCGCCAGAGTCTATCGTAGAAGAAGTGAAAAAATTAGTAGCAGATGGTTACAAACAAGTGACTCTCTTAGGTCAAAATGTAAATTCCTACAAATATGAAACTACTGATTTTACTGATTTGGTTCGGCAAGTTAGTGATGTTCAAGGTATTGAACGCATTCGCTACACCTCGCCTCACCCAAAAGATTTTCCAAGAAAATTGCTACAGTTAATGGCTGAAAGAGACAATATCTGTAAGCAAATCCATATGCCTTTACAGGCAGGAAACGATAGAATTTTAACTAAAATGAACCGCACCTATACTCAGCAAGAGTTTTTAGATTTAGTTAAAGAAGTACGAGAAATCATGCCAAAAGTTAGTTTTTCTACAGATATTATTTTAGGGTTTCCAAGCGAAACTGATGAAGAATTTGAAGATACTGTAAAGGTAGTTAAAGAGGTGGAGTTTGACTCTGCCTTTATTTTCAAATATTCAGAGCGCCCTAATACAAGAGCTGCGATGAAATATACCGATGATATTAGCGAAGAGATAAAAACAAAGCGTATAGTTCGTTTAAACGAAATTCAGAACGATATTTCTTTCATGAAAAACAAAGCTAAAATTGGTGAAATTGAAACAGTCTATATTGAAGTATTAAGAACCAAAAAATCAGAGAATGAGATTCAAGGTCGTACAGACTGTAATAGAATAGTTATTCTAGATAAAGGCCCCGAAAAAATTGGGGATAAAATAACGGTAAAAATTACCGAAGCTACTAGGAATGTTTTAAAAGGAATTAGAGTTAACTAATTTACTTGTCTTTTGAAGTAGCTTTCTTCTCATTAACACCCAAAGTTTTCATCACAGCATCCATAAGTTTAAGCTCTGGTTTATTCACTGGTAGAGTATCATCATCTATGTGATCGTTAAGACTGTTCGCTACTACTTTACTTGCACCCATATTAATCCTCCTATATTTATCTTTTATTATTTATTTTATACTAGTACTTTAGATATACGTTATAGTAGTTACTTATTATGTATTGAAGTTTATCGATAGTAGTATTATCAATCGAATACTTCCAAATTATTAAATATAGCTTATAATAAACCTATGATAATAAAACGACGAAAAACGAATACTGTTTGGGTAGGGCAGGTACCTTGTGGATCTGAGCACCCAGTTGTAGTTCAAAGTATGACAAATACCCCTACAGCAGATATAGAAGCAACAATAAAGCAAATTAAAGAGCTAGAAAAAGCAGGCTCTGAAATTATTCGTATTACGGTTAACGACTTTAATGCTATGCAAGCAGTACCAAGTATAATAGAAACTTTGCGAAAAGACGGATATAAAGCGCCAATTGTGGGTGATTTTCATTATAATGGTCATATTTTATTAAGCAAGTTTCCTGAAGCGGCAATGGCATTAGATAAATACCGAATTAATCCGGGTAATGTTGGGAAACGAGAAAGCAAAGACAGTAATTTTGCACTGATGATTAAAGCGGCCATTCAATATAATAAACCTATTCGTATTGGTGTAAATGGCGGGTCTTTAGATGAAGAACTGCTAACAGAACTCATGGATAAGAATGCGGTTTTAGATCAGCCATTAGATGCCAAAAGTGTGTTTATAGAAGCCATGATACAAAGTGCCATTCACAATGCCAATTATGCACAAGAGCTAGGTCTTTCAAAAGATAAAATTATTTTAAGTGTAAAAATGTCTGACTTGCAAGATATGGTAAGGGCCTATCAAAACTTAGCAGATCGTTGCGATTATGTATTGCATTTAGGATTAACAGAAGCGGGCGGATCGTTAAAAGGAACAGTGGCTTCGTCAGCAGCCCTAGCAATATTACTTCAACAAGGTATCGGAGACACTATTCGCATGTCTTTAACGCCAGAGCCAGGTGCTGGGCGTGATTTAGAAGTAAAGGCCTGTCAGAATTTATTGCAGGCATTAGGATTACGTTTTTTTATGCCCATGGTAACCAGTTGCCCAGGTT
>JBILGQ010000209.1:0-3014 GCA_044350955.1 Candidatus Marinamargulisbacteria bacterium
CATTGCCGGTTTATCAGTTATTGGCTTTGGTATCAGTGCATGCTTCGCAAAAAGAAATTCAAGATTTAGAAGCTGTTTGAGAATTGTTTAGGGCTTTGTTATACTCGAGATATGATTTCAGACTTTGCTATTTCGAATTTCTTACAAAATAAAATTACTAGTTTAGAGATGCTTTATGTATTTGGTAGCTTTGCTACAGAAACTTTTGTAAAAATAAATCTTATTAGGTGACAGGCGTAAGACTAGATAGCCCCTTCACTATCGGCACTAATACTGGCTTCTGAATATATTTTTTTACATTCACCAAAATGCTTAAGGGCTAATTGTTTTAAAATTGGCTGTTGTATGGCCTTTATTTGGCTTTCGGTTGCTTCTGAATCTGTTACAAAATAGCGTGAAACACAAAAATTTATCACCTGTTTTATATCTTGCTTAAGAATTGTAATTTCTGTTGGGTCTTCAGTTGGGTTTTCTAATACAGGTTTCATCGCCTCTATAATTTCTGTTAAGCCATATAATGGCATTGCAAAATTGTGTTTATAAAGCAATATAAATATGTCAGCAGAATCTTTCAGTGCGTTTTTCCATTGCGCATCATTAACATCTAATTTTGTAGTCTTAATTTGCTTTATTAATTTTTCGCTAATTTCGTCACTAATTAATTTAGAAAATTTTATTGGTAAATTAGGGATGTTTAATAATAATTCTTTAACGTTTGCAACTAGTAAACTGTCTTTAATAGTAATATTTAATAATTGGTAAAGACAGCCACTTTCTTTAAGCTTTTGATTTAAATCTAGGTACAGACTTGTAAAAAATGATTTATAATTTACTAATTTATTAATTATAGCGTCTTGTTTTTGATCTAATTTATCTAAAGCATCTGCTAACGCATTCTCTCTCTTTTTTTTGTCTTGAGTTGAAAAGCTGCTGTCATTCTCTATAGCGTCATATACCAAGTCTAATTCTTGATTAATACACTGTTGAATTTTATCTGCGTTACTTTTGGCCTGAATCGCGTAATTATCGTTGCAAATTACAAATAAATTTTTGAGTAAATTTACAAATTTATTTCCATCTGAAATGGCCGTTTCTAAAATTAAACGTTGATAGGCTTTATGACTAGCGAAGCTTTTATTTTTACATAATGCCAAAAATAACTGCAAATAATCGTCTTCGATGGTTTTATATAGTCTGAAGTAACTACTTGCATCATTGATATTATCTATAACAAACTTTTTTAAAGTTGCATTGCTGGCATCAACTAACTCTTTTAAAGAATTACCTTCTACTGTCACAAGATTTGTTTGGCTTTCTTTACCTTCCACCTTTAGGCATATTTGTCTAAATAATGGCCGACGACAGTTTGCGTTATAGTTTAACTGATACATAATGCTGGTCCCAAAATCATTTAATAAAGGTCTTGGCTTTGCAGGTATTAACAATTGAACAAGCGTACTGCTAAATTGGGTTTGTGGTAATAATCGGGGGTCAAAACCTGCTCTTTGTTGGTCGTATAATTTCTGATATTGAGATGTAAATGCATGATATTGCCTGTCTGTTAATAGTTGTTCTGGTTCGTGATTAATCGTGTCTTTTAACTCGTTTAAATAAAGATTCCGTTCTTTTTGGGAGGTATTTAAAAAATTTAAAATTAATGACGTTTGCTCGTCATGTAAAACAGAACTTAATAATAATAAAAAGATACTTTGTTTTTCGCACTTTTGAAGTTTTTGGCATAGGGGCCTGTGTGTTATGAATGCCGAAGATCGGTTAACTAATGCCATATATTGATTTTAATAGCGTTTATTAATAATATCTAGTAAAAAATTTTTATTCTTTCTTGACAAGAACTGAGCGACTAAGTACGCTTTTGCTATGAAACAAACGCTTAAATTATTTTCGGCTTCTTATTGCCCCTACTGTAAAAAAGTTTTGCAGTATTTAGAGTCAAAAAATATTTCAGTGCCTGTTATCGACACTCAACACGACGTTGAGGGGTATCAAGAGCTTATACGAGTCGGTGGTAAGAGCCAGATTCCTTGTTTGTTTATAGATGGTGTGGCTCTGTATGAAAGCAATGATATTATACAGTGGTTCGAGGATCATTATGAGTAAATTAATCGAGATAAAAACTACTATAGAGGAGGCTTTACCCGATTCTATTGTTTATGTGGCTGATCCGAATAACGATGGGCAGCATTTTGAAGCTATTGTTATTAGTGCGTCTTTTTCTGGCATGATGCTTATAAAACAACATCAGATTGTTATGAAAGCTTTAAAAGAAAAGCTTGAAACAACTGTGCATGCCTTGGCATTAAAAACATTTACTCCCGAAAAATGGGACATTGAAAAAACTAATTATTTGCGGTCTTAGGAGGAATAATCATGAATGAAGATGTTATGAAAAGTATTGAAAATGATATAAAAAATAATAAAGTGATGTTGTATATGAAAGGGAATAAACTAGCCCCTCAGTGTGGATTTTCGGCTCAAGTGGTACAAATTTTGAATCATTTAGGAGCAGAATTTGATACCCGTGATATTTTGCAAGATGAAGCATTACGAGCCGGTATTAAAGAATTTTCAGATTGGCCAACATTGCCCCAGTTGTATATTAATGGTGAGTTTATTGGCGGTTGCGATATCGTAACTGAATTGTTTCAAAACGGCGAACTAAAAACTATTCTTGAAAGCTAAACCTACAATCGATCTGTTTGTAGGGCAGTTGCAGCATTGGTTCGAGCGAGAACAAAGGCCTATGCCTTGGCGTCAGCAACCTAGCCCTTATTCGACCTGGATTTCTGAAATGATGTTACAGCAAACACAGGTTGTAACGGTAATCCCCTACTTCGCCAGGTTTATGGCCAAGTTTCCGACTATCGCTGATTTGGCTCAGGCAGATTTACAGGAAGTATTAAAAGTTTGGGAAGGTCTTGGTTATTATTCCCGCGCCCGTTTTTTGCATAAAACAGCGAAAATTTTATTTGAAATCTATGATAGTCAATTACCAG
>JBILGQ010000210.1:0-2999 GCA_044350955.1 Candidatus Marinamargulisbacteria bacterium
CGGATTAAGAGCCGAATTGCATTATGGCTCTGATACTATTGGGTATAAAATTAAAGCGGCACTTAGAGAAAAAGTACCTTTTATGCTAATTATTGGGGAAAAAGAAAAAGAGGCTTCTACCGTTACCTTAAGGCATAAAAGTGAACAACTTGGGGCATTGTCTATATCAGAGCTTGTTTCTCGTTATAATGATAATAAATTGACAGGCAATTAGTATATGGTATTATTAGCAGTTCTAAATTAAATTTATGAAGATAAAGGAAGGGTGAATGGCTTTGCATTCTATGAAAGGAGGAAACTCTATAAAGAAACATATAATCAATGAAAAAATAAGGGCTAAAGAAGTTAGACTTATTGACGATGAAGGCAAGCAGTTAGGCGTGGTCTCTTTAGCTGAAGCAAGAGAGATGGCTGAATCTAAAGGTTTAGATTTGCTTCTTGTTTCAAAAGACGTTGAACCCCCGATTTGTAAATTGATCAATTATGGTCAGTTTTTGTATCAACAAAAAAAGAAAAGCAAGCAAAATAAAGCAGGCAAATCAGCAAATGTTATTAAAGAAATTAAGTTAAGTCATAAAATTTCTATCCATGATTATAATGTCCGAGTAAATGCAGCTAAGAAATTTTTGGGCAAGAAAAATAAAGTAAAACTGACGATATTTTTTAGAGGTCGAGAAATAACATATCGTGATAATTTAGGTGTTCAAACTGCAGAAAGATTCTTAGAAGATATACTAGACTATGGATCTAAAGATAATGATATAGTAAAATCTGGAAGAAACTTGACTGTTTTAATAAATCCGAAGTAGGTGAAGGACTATGGCAAACACAAAACAAAAAACAAGAAAATCAGCTGCGAAGCGCTTTAAAGTATCTAAAAAAGGCAAAGTGTCGTATGACCATGCTGGAAAGCGTCATAATAATGAGCATAAATCTGCTGATTCAATTAGTAAAAAAGGAAGAAAAGCAGTAATTTCTAAGACCGATGTAGCGAAAGTGGCTCAAATGCTACCCGGAGTTAAGGTAAGGAGTAATACATGACTAGAGTAAAGAGAGGTAATGTTGCCCGTAAAAGGCACAAAAAAATACTAAAGCTGGCAAAGGGTTTTAGAGGGTCTTTATCAAAGCTGTTTAGACCAGCAAGCCAAGCAGTTTTACATGCTGGAATCAATGCGTACAAAGATAGAAGACGTAAAAAAAGAGAATTTAGAGCATTGTGGATTGTAAGGATAAACGGAAAGTTAAATGATCATAATATTTCTTATTCGAAATTTATTGGCGAGTGCCAAAAGAAAAATGTCGAGTTAAATAGAAAAGTTATGGCTAACTTAGCTTTAGAAAACCCAGAAATTTTCGATGAAGTTGTAAACTTCGTAACGAAATAAAAAATCTATGATAGAAATGCATTTAGGAGGCTTAGGATTTGATCCTAAGAATATGTCTCCTATAATTTTACTTAAAGATAACGAAGAATTAAATTTTTTACCTATTTGGATTGGTATGTTTGAGGCTGCGGCAATTGCTATGGAATTGCAAGAGTTTAAGCCACCACGCCCTATGACTCATGATCTATTAACAGCAATGATAGCTAAATTAAATGCTAAAGTTGTTAAAGTTTTTATTAATGAAATTGTTGAAAATACATTTTATGCAATTATAGAAGTAGAGCTTAAAGATAAAAGCACGGTTCAATTAGATTCTCGCCCTTCTGATGCTATTGCGATAGCAGTGCGGACGCATGTACCTATTTATGTAGCTGAAGGTGTTATGACGAAAGCAAAAATGGTAAATGCAGAAAAAGACGAAGAAGAAACCAAAAACTTTAAAGATTTTATTGATAATATAAATCCCGAAGATTTTTCTAAATATTTTGATAAACATTAAACAAAACACATAAAAACAAGTAAAAAGGCGAGTTCAGCTTGTATTTTTTTTTGTTATTGCTTAAACTTTCATTACGTTTAATCACAGGCGCCTGTAGCTCAGTTGGATAGAGCAACGGACTTCTAATCCGCAGGTCGTAGGTTCGACTCCTACCGGGCGCGCCACGCTTTTCATAGTTATCATTGGATTTACTTAAAATAATTAGTTAGTAACTTATGATATAATCTATTGTTCTATTCATGTGTAATGATTATACTTTCTTTTCATTTCAAATTTAAAGGAATTATTATGCTAAGAGCTTGTTCGAGATTAGGAAATCCTGCTTTAAAGGCTGCTTCAACTCATTTAAGATCTACAAATATAGTAAAGCGCGGTCCAGTTGTAAATCAGGCTAGAGGGTTCTCTTTGATGGGATCTGCTAATACTTTGACTGGGATAGCAACTGTTACTGGAGTTCTTGCTGTAGGCGCTGGAGCTTATTTTTTAGGGCTAAATCATGGAGCACGTAATAGAAGCTTAGTAGAACCGTTAGAGCTTAATTCAAGCCGAACGGATCATGATAATCAAGCAATTGCCGATGAGTGGAACAAAAATATTATTGATTTACAAAAACAAGGTTGCGTTTTAATTCGTACTTTTGGTAGTTCAAGACCTAATGATAAGCGTGAAGAATTTGAACGTTTATTAATAGAGGCAATAGAACCATTGCTAGAAGAAAACAAAGTTCCTGGAATTATTATTGCAAATGGTGGTGTGGGTAAAGTTGGGAGCATTATGGAGGCATCTAGTTTTGTTGTTCGTTATCTAAAAAATAAATACCCTGATAAGACAATTGAATATTGTTCGATGGATTTAGAAGGCGGATTTAAAAATGAAGAGAGAGCTGAAAAAACAAAATACAATAAAGGACAAACAGATTTTAATAGACGACAAGATTGTGTAGCCTATTGTGGTTTAGAAGAAGGATCAGTGACCTTAGCAGGGCCTGGTGGCATAGGTACTGTTTATGAAGTCGTGCAACGAGCCGTAGGGAACCAATTAATACCTAGGATTTTTCCGCTTGATTTTACGACTGGTTTAAAAGTTCTGAATGTTGAACATAAATCTGTTTATGT
>JBILGQ010000211.1:0-2997 GCA_044350955.1 Candidatus Marinamargulisbacteria bacterium
GAATTTCCAATAGGAGCTCTTCCTTCACCACCACCATGAGGGTGATCACATGCGTTCATAGCAGCTCCACGCATTTTAGAACGTCTTCTTTCCCATCTCTTTGCACCAGCTTTTCCGAACACAGTATTTCTATGATCAGAATTACTGACTTTACCTATTGTCACGAAACAATCGTTATTTATCAATCTAACTTCGCCTGAAGGAAGCTTTACAGAAACGTATCCTTCCTGTCTACCTGTAATTGTTGCAAAAGCCCCAGCTGATCGGACAAGCTTAGCGCCAGTTTTCTTACTTATTTCTATATTATGTATAAGCGTTCCTACTGGTATATTAATTATAGGTAATGTATTTCCTGTAGCAATTTTAGAGTCTTCGCCAGATTGAATTTTATCACCAACTTTCATAGATTGTGGGGTCAAAATATAGCATTTTTCACCATCAACATATTGAACTAAAGAAATAAACGCTGTTCTAAATGGATCATATTCAATCGTTAAAACTCTACCCTCAATATTTACCTTATTACGCTTAAAATCAATTATTCTAAACTTTCTTTTATTTCCGCCGCCACGAGATCTTACAGTTAGTTTTCCTTGATTCGTTCTTCCAGCCATATTCTTAGTACCTATTGTTAGGCTTTTTTCTGGTTTATTTGTGGTTAGTTCAGCGTAATCATTTGTTTGACGCTGTCTCTTCCCGGGTGATGTTGGTTTATATTTTATTGTTCCCATAATTATCCTCTAGAACAACTGCTCTATTTTTTCTTTGTTAGAGCTGCTGCTAATTTTTACAATGACTTTTTTATAAGCTCGCTTTGTTCCTTTAATTCTACCTCTATTTACAGTTTTAGAAAATCTCTTTAACATATTCACGGAGTCTACTTTGACTTCATATTTATTCTGAAAATAATTTTTAATACTAATTTTCGTTTCATCTTTTAATAAAAGAAAGACATATTGATTATGCTCCATTAATTTAGATGTTTTTTCTGTAACATATGGAATTAAAAGTATATCACCTGTTGACATTGAACACTCCTTGTACGTGCTTTAAAGCATTTTGTGTTAGTAATACTCGCGATGTTACAAATTCCTCAGGTGAAAAAAATGATACATCATAAGTAACTACATTAGAAATATTATTAAATGCTTTTAAAGATTCATCATCAGAATCTGTTTTTAATAATACATATTTTCCATTATATTCTGGCTCTATAGCTTTCAATAATGAGGCTACCTGCTTCGTCTTTTTTAGATTCTCTAAAGCTTCTACAAGATACAAGTCATCAGACTTCAATTTAAACAAACTCAATACAACTTTACGAATAACCTTATTATTCATTCCAAATCTAAAAACTCTAGAAGCGATTGGACCAAAAGCAACTCCTCCACCTCTAATATGAGGACTTGAATTCGCACCACGCCTTGCATTACCTGTTCCTTTTTGCTTATACATCTTTTTAGTGGAAATAGCTACTTCCCCTCTTGTTTTTGAAGAAGCTCTACTAACTCTATAATAATTATTAAAGTATCTTTCAAACTCATGTATATTAACCGAGTTTAAAACATCCTCACTAAGAGTCAATACTTCTTTTGACTTCTTATCAACACCATTCTCATTTACAATCTTTATCTCTATGCTCATCCTAATCTCCTAGCAACTATATAGCAAAAGCTCTGTACCTTTTCTTCCAGGAACAGCACCTTTAACAAAAACTAAATTCTTTTCCATATCAAGATTAACTATATAATTAACTACTGATGTGACATCATTACCAAGATTTTTAGCCATACGCTTACCTTTAAATACTCTCGATGGATCAGTACCTGCGCCAATTGATCCTGGTAATCTTGTGCTTTTAGAGCCATGAGATACTGGACCTCTACTAAAATGATGGGCTTTAATGGTACCACTAAAACCTTTTCCTTTATTCTTACCTTGAAGGTAAACCTTTGTTTCATCTTGAAATGCTGCTATATTTAAAACATCTAAAATCTTCTTCGAGCTTGATTCATCTTCCGCATTTAAGGGGTCAAAAGAAAACTGATCTAAATAATCTTCATCCATTCTTAATTCTTTCACACTTTTATAAGTAGGAAGCTCAGCTTTATCAAAAACACCTTGCTCTGGCTTATTCAATTTGTCCTTTTTAACAGGGTTATAAGCAATTTGAACCGCACTATAACCATTCACTTTTTTAGTTAGTCGTTTAATAACAGCTAAATCTATCCCTTCTAAAACTGTCACAGGCAGAACGTTGTTATCTTTATCAAAATAACTTGTCATACCTACCTTTCTAACAATAACTGCTTTTTTTATTTTCTTTGGCATAATTTTTCTCTAATTTAATTTTAATTCTATATTAACCCCTGATGGTAAATCTAATTTCATCAGAGCCTCTACTGTAGTTGCTGGAGGATCAATAATATCAATCAATCTCAGATGTATTCTGATTTCATAATGCTCACCACCACGCTTATCAGCATGCGGAGACTTAAGAACACACCATCTTTTTTTTCTAGTTGGCAATGGAACTGGCCCAATTACTTTAGCACCTGACTTTCTAGCTGTTTCAACAATTTTTTCTGCTGAGACATCTAAAGATCTATTATCAAATGCTTTCAACCTAATTCTTATACGTTGCTGTTTTTGTGGTTTAGGCTGAGATGTAGGTTTATGTTTTGCTGTTGACATTATCTTTCCTATTCGATGATCTTAGTTACAACACCAGCACCAACAGTTCTTCCACCTTCACGAATCGCAAAGCGTAAACCTTCTTCACAAGCTACTGGTACGATTAATTCTATATTAATAGTAATGTTATCGCCTGGCATTACCATCTCTACTCCGTCTGGTAATATTACCGCTCCCGTTACATCTGTTGTTCTAATATAAAATTGTGGTCTGTATCCTTTAAAGAATGGTGTATGTCTTCCACCTTCTTCTTTTTTCAATACATAAACTTCCGCTGTCACTTTCGTGTGCGCTTTAATTGAA
>JBILGQ010000212.1:0-2982 GCA_044350955.1 Candidatus Marinamargulisbacteria bacterium
AATCAACTTAACCCGCAAACTGCTATTGTTTCTTTGCCTGTAGTTTTGTTTTCTTTGCTTGTGTTTCAGAGAATATTTAAAAAGGACTTTATTCTGGTGGGCGATACTGGAGTCGAACCAGTTACCTCTTACATGTCAAGCAAGCGCTCTAACCAACTGAGCTAATCGCCCCAAAATATACTGAATTATATCAGTGTCAGTTAAATTTTTGCAGTCTATTCATTAAGTATATTCATCAGTTTTACTTATTAAGTACTTTTTAAAGATCGTAGAGCTTTGTATACTTAGTTTATGAAACGATCTGATCTAATTTTCTTTCTGATATTTTTTTCTTATTTAGTATTCACCGGTTTAGTGGCGTATATAGTTTATGCTATTTCTGTGCCTGTTACTTTGGATGAATCAATTTTATTTAAAATAAAAAAAGGTCAATCTATATCCAGTATTGCTAGATCATTAAAGGAAGAAAAAGTCATACGATCAGAACAAGTATTCAAAGCATTTATTAAGTTTAAAAAGGCCGATACCCTGATTCAATCGGGATATTTTTATCTTCCTCAAAAAATTTCTATAGGCCAATTAGTAGATATTTTTACGGCACCAGGTGCTTATTCAGTTGAAAAAGTGACCATACCTGAAGGGTTTTCTTTATCGCAAATTGCCGAACGCTTAGAGCAACAAGGGGTAGTAACAGCTAGCGTATTTGTTGAGTATATTAATACTAGAGCTAAAGAGGATTTTCGTGCAGAATTTGAATTTCTAAATTTTGAATCTGACTATAAAACTATTGAAGGGTATTTATTTCCAGAGACTTATTTTTTTAATCGTGAGGAGTCTGTGAAAAAAATTACTGAAGCGTTTTTAAATCAGTTTTCAACCAGTATTTATAAATATTATTTAGAACAAGAGCTTTCTAGTAAATGGACATTTCATGAATTAGTGACTATGGCGTCTTTGATAGAAAAAGAAACAAATGATATTTCAGAAATGCCGCTTATAGCATCTGTGTTTTATAATCGTTTAGCCGACAATATGCGCTTAATGACTGACCCAACGGTAGTGTATGCTTTAGGGCTGTCTTATAAGAGTAAAATATACTATAAGGATTTAGCAGTGGATTCTCCTTATAATACCTATAAATATGCGGGTTTGCCGCCCACTCCTATTGCTTCACCTGGTTTATTAGCGTTTAAAGCGGCGCTTTATCCAGATAAAAGTAATTATTTCTTTTTTGTGGCTCAATCGGGTGGTGGGCATTATTTTTCGAAAACTTATCAAGAACATCTTAAAGCACAGGGTTTTAGTAAATAAAGTTTATCATCTAAGGCGTTTTTTGATAGAATGACTATATTTCATTTCGATCTATGATAGAGACAGGGAACAACTAAATTTATGAGTAGATACGCTAGTCTTTGTCGAGAGTCCTTTTACTTGCCTCAGCATTTGCTTGACGCTGATATTCCGTATCAGGTTTTTGATGCTGTTGATTCTTCTAAACAAATGCTGCATTTTTTTCATGCAAATGGCTATAGTCCTTTAGTGTATCAGGGGCTTTTTAAGAAATTGCTGCAAGAGTATCGTATTCAGGCGCCTTTACTTAAGCCGTTACACGATCCTGTTCCCAAGACAAATATTAGTGATTGGTGGCCTTTTGTTGATGACATGACGGCATATTTTTCGGCTCAAACACAAGAACGGCATGTTGCTGTTGGTCACTCTATAGGATCTACTTTGTTGTTGTTACAAGCGATTCAAAATCCGGGTCGATTTTCGGCACTTGCTTTGATAGATCCAGCCATATTTTCTCGTCGTGTTTATTGGACTTACAAACTTTTATCCTGTTTAGGTTTACAAGAACGTCTTCATCCCTTGTTTAGTAAAACTTTGAAACGTCGTGCTTTTTTTAGTAGTGAAGAAGACTTATTAAGTCGTTTTCGATCGAAGCCTATTTTTAAACGTTTTTCTGATGACGCTTTACACGATTATATTCGGGGATCTTTTGTTAAAGAAAACGATGGGTATCACTTGGTATATCCGGCTGAATGGGAAGCTCATATTTATAAAACAGGGATTTTGATTGATAGCTTTATATGGGCGAATCTGGCAAAAATCTCCTGCCCGATTTTGTTAATACGAGGGTCAGAGTCTGATGCTTGTACGCATTCTGTTCAAAAACGATTTTTGGCGTCTCATCCGCAAATTGAATGTGTTACAATTCCGAATACAGGACATTTAGTGCCTTTAGAAGAACCTACACGCGTTGCTGATGCTGTGTTATCGTTTTTTTCGAAACTTCCTGTGAAATAATATGCGGTTTATACGATCTATTTTTCTTTTATTATTTATAGGATGTGTGGCGGGGTGTTCGAATCCGAAGAATCAGCAAGCCTTGATTTTATATTTAGGCGCTGAACCTAGCATTTTAAACCCACTTTTAGCGATAGATAGTGCGTCTTCTTCAGTGAATAGTTATATTTATAATGGCTTGCTTACGGTAGATGATAAGATGAATTTAATTCCTGATTTAGCAGAGTCCTATAGTATTAATGATGCCGGTACTGTGATACGTTTTAAATTGCGTTCGAATGTACGCTGGCATGACGGCAAGCCTTTTACTTCAGCTGATGTTAAGTTTACTTTTGATAAGATCGCCGATTTAAAGACTCAAACGGTTCGGCGTAGTGATTATATTATCGATAATAAGCCTGTAGAGTTTGTGGTTATTAATCCTTACGAAATTGAGGTGAGAAGTCCTAGGCCTTTTGCGCCACTTCTTACTCATTTAACGATGGGAATTATCCCTAAGCATATTTATGAACATGAAAATATTAATCAATCTAAATATAATAGGCAGCCTATTGGAACAGGGCCTTTTAAATTAAGAGCTTGGGAAAGTTCTCAGTATGTATTGCTAAACCGTAATGAAGATTATTTTGGAGATAAACCTAAGCTTAAAAAGATATTACTTAAAATAATTCCTGA
>JBILGQ010000213.1:0-2981 GCA_044350955.1 Candidatus Marinamargulisbacteria bacterium
TTTATTATTCTATGTTCGGATTTCAACGCATTGGTGATTTGGCTTGGTTAGCAGCTGATATGAAAACTAAAGGATTTTTACTTGGCGGTACAGCTGGAAGAACAACTTTAAATGGCGAAGGCTTGCAGCATCAAGATGGGCATTCGTTGATTTTGGCTAGTACTATTCCTACCTTATATACCTATGATCCGGCATTTATGTATGAAATTGCCGTAATCTTACAGAAAGGCATGAAAGACATGTATGAGCGTGGTAAAGAGGTGTTTTATTATTTAAACGTTGGTAATGAAAATTATTATCAACCGGCTATGCCAGAAGGTGCTGAAGAAGGAATTATAAAGGGCTTATATAAGTTTAAAAAATCAGATAAATCGGGCGAAAAAGTACATATTTTTGGGTCTGGTTCTATAATGAATCAAGTTTTGAAAGCCCAAGAAATTCTAGAAAAAGATTTTGATATTTCTGTGGATGTGTGGTCTGCTACTAATTATAAGCAATTACGATCTGATGCTTTGAATTGCGCGCGAGTGAACATGCTGAATCCTACTAAGAAGAAGAAACTCTCGTATTTAGAGCTTGTGCTGTCTAAAGAAGAGGGCGTGTTTGTGGCAGTGTCAGATAATATGAGACTAGTACCTGATCAGATTGATAAATGGGTGCCTGGTGGTTTGTTTAGTTTGGGAACAGATGGGTTTGGTAGAAGCGATACCAGAGAAAATCTAAGACGTTTTTTTGAAGTAGATGCCGAGTGTATTGTGGTTGCGGTATTGTATCAATTAAGTGAAAAAGGCAAAATTAAAGCTGAAACTGTTGAGGCAGCTATTAATCGATTGGGAATAAATGTGAATAAAGTTTTTCCACATTTAGTATAATTTTTAGTCTGAAAATTAGTAGAAATTTAAATTAAGGAGTTTGATTATGGAAATTAGAGTGCCCAATTTGGGAGATGGCATTGATTCAGCGGTTATTATTTCGATATTAGTAAATCCGGGCGATACTGTTGTAAAAGATCAAACCTTGTTTGAACTTGAGACTGATAAAGCAGTTGCACCTATGCCATGTCCTGCAAATGGTGTTATCAAAAGCCTTTCTGTAAAAGAGGGAGATTCAGTTTCACAAGGAGCTCTTGTTGGAATTTTGATAAGTTCAAACCAGAATGAAGAAAAAAATAGCTCAGAATTAAAATCACAATTAATGGAACTGCCATTTGTTGAACCAGTTGTCGTTCATACACAAGTACCTGTTTTAGCCGAGACTAATTCTTTGCCAACACAAGGTTATTTTAATGAAACACCTGTTACGACAGCATCTCTGAAAAAATTGGCTTTTAGAATAGGATTAGATTTGCGACGTATAAAGGGCAGCGAATCTGGAGGCCGTATTGGCGAACAGGATATTATTAATCATGTTCATTATTTACAAACTTTAATCGATCAAGCTAAAGATTCATACTCAGTACCTGTTGTACAGGCAGTTACAGATGTGGCTAAGAAAAAAGTTAGTTTGCCTGATTTTTCGAAATGGGGTGAGATAGAAGTAGAAAAATTAAGCTCTCTACGTAAAAAAATTGCTGAAAAAATGACCGATACATGGAACACCGTTCCTGCAGTTACACAGAATTTGGATGTAAATATTACAGGGCTTATGAAATTACGTGAGCGGGTAAATCCTTTATATTTAGAAAAAGGGGCTAAGCTTACTTTGACTGTGTTTGCGATTAAAGCGGTACAAAGGGCTTTAGTAAAATTTCCGAATTTTAATGCATCTTATAACTCAGAGACCAATGAATTAATTAAAAAAAATTATTATCATATTGGAATTGCTGTTGATACCGAAAATGGGCTTATTGTACCTGTGATTAAAGATGTTGATAAAAAAAGTTATTTTGAACTCTGTCAGGAATTAATACAGATATCTAGTAAAGCAAAAGAACGAACTTTAAGTGTTGAAGACTTGCAAGGATCTACGTTTACAATATCGAATTTAGGTGGCTTGGGCGTGGGTGCTTTTACTCCGATTATCAATAGCCCTGAAGTGGCTATTTTAGGATTGAGCTCAGGGGTGAATAGAGCTGAATTAGCTGAAAAAAACGGGAAGAAAAAATTAGTGTTTCGCAATCAAATGCCTTTAAGTTTAAGTTACGATCACCGAGTTATAGACGGTGCTGATGCTGCTCGTTTTATTATGGAGATCAAGCAAGGTTTTGAAACAATCACAGAAGCTGATTTATTAGGAGGGATAGCTTAATGGAAAAGCAAAAAAAACAGTTGATTGTTATAGGAGCAGGGCCTGGTGGTTATGCGGCGGCTTTTTATGCAGCTAGTCATGGTTTAGATGTATTATTAATTGATAAACGAGGGGCTTTGGGAGGTGTATGTTTAAACGAAGGATGTATTCCTTCTAAAGCCTTAATTCACGCTACAGAAGTTATTGAGTCGGCTAAAGAAGCAAAAGAGTTTGGGATAACCTTTAATACCCCTGAAATTAATTTAGATGAGTTAAGAGTCTGGAAAAATTCTGTGATAAAAAAATTAAACAAAGGTATTCAAACTTTGGCGGATAATAAAGGCGTGTCTGTTTTAATCGGACGAGCACATTTTGAAAATAATGATACTTTGCGAGTTGAAACAGAATCTGGTCAGCAATTTTTTAACTTTGATCATCTTATTATAGCTGCTGGATCAGAACCCGCTATGCCGGCAGCTTTTGATTTGGGTAATAAACGTATTATGACATCTAAGGAAGCTTTAGATATTGATGAGATACCCAAGACTTTATTAGTTGTTGGTGGCGGATATATTGGCATGGAATTGGGGTCTGTTTATGCAGGTTTGGGGTCGAAAGTGACTGTTATTGAAGCTGGCGCTTCTATCATTATGGGGGCTGATAAAGATTTGGTTCGCCCGGTATTAAAACGTGCTAAAGAAAGTTTTGATCGTTTATTATTTACTGCTAAAGTTAAAAAGATGTCTACAAAAGCT
>JBILGQ010000014.1:0-10088 GCA_044350955.1 Candidatus Marinamargulisbacteria bacterium
TAAGGGAATCATTAAAAAAAACCACACTATGTTAGCGCTATTTTTAAAAATCATGGCGTGACCACAAAAAGCACATGAAATAAAGCCAACTCCAGCATAATAAGTACTATAATCACCGTTAAAAAAACCGGAAACAATTCTGTATATCGTTGATTAATTTCAGTTTTAATTTCAGTTTTTTCAAGATCGTCTATTTTATTATAAATCTCTTGCAAAGACTTAGTATCCGTTGACCTAAAATACTGCCCATTTGTTTCATTAGCAATCGCACGTAAAGCCGGTTCATCCAAACTAGATACTTGCGTTAAATAAGTTTTTCCCTGCACAGGATGATCATAAGGAATGCGTACAGGGCCTTCTTTTCCCACCCCGATTGTATACACACGCACCCCCAAATCTTTAGCCAATTTCGAGGCTCGTTTAGGATCTATACTTCCCCCATTATTTTCACCATCTGTTAATAAAATCATTATTTTGCTGTTAGTTTTGCTCTCTTTTAAACGCTTTAACCCTAAAGCCAAACCCATACCAATAGACGTACCGTCACCAGCCATAGACAATTCAACAGTCGAAAGAAAGTTTGTTAATATAGAATAATCCAAAGTAAGCGGACACATTGTATAGGCATCCGTTCCAAACACTACCAGCCCAATACGATCAGAATGACGTTTTGACACAAATTCCTGAATAGTTGATTTAGCGGATTCTAGTCTATTCACAGGCGTCATATCTTCAGCCGCCATAGAGCGCGACGTATCTAAAACCAGCAAAATATCTATGCCTTCTGAAGAAATTTTTTGCTTAGAATCAACTAACTGAGGCTTTGCCATAGCAATAATCATCAAGGCTAAAATGACATATTTTAAAAAACGCGATAGAAGTGAAAAAATCCGAGTAGAGCGTTCCTGAATAGGTAACAACGACCCAACAGAAGATACTCGAATAGTTGAAATATCCACTTTTTTAGCCCGATAAAACAAAATCACCAAATACGGAATAAACAAGAATAAAAATAAAGGGAATTCAAAGCGCATTATAAAGCCTCCCCCGCATCTTGTTCGATCTGTGTTTTCGAACGTTCATAAACGCGCAAAACTAATTCGCGTGCTTTAGCAAAATAAACAGCATGCTCTTCTTGGCTAGGCATTTGCTTGGCATATTTAACAAAATCACTAAACGCTAAAATATGTTTTAAGCGCTTGTAATCCTCAGACGATAAATATGTCTCTAACATAGCCAAAGTTTCGGTACTGGTAAGTTCTACTAAATGCACCCCAAAATGAGATTCTAAAAAGCTTTTCAAAATTTCACTTAATCTAACATAATGCTCTTTCGCTAAATTTTGACCATAATAATTTAGTTTCCACAAATCATCCAATTCATCGTTAACACGTTCAACAATCGATCGAGTATCTGGCAGCTCTACCACTTGATCACGTCGATTTTTCAACCATGATTGACTATATCTCCAAGCAAAAACAAGCACAATAACACAAAACAACACCATAAGAATTATGATGATCACCGAAGACATGTTCAATTTTTCTTGGTAAAAAGTATCTGGTAATTTCACTGTTTTATCAGACTCTTTCAGCAAGGGCTTTACCTGAAAAGAAAGCGCTTTAAGACTTACAACAGTATTATATTTTTTATCATTTAAACGCAAAATAATCTGCTGTTTAGGAATATACTGCTCGCCAACATCAAAGACCTGTAACGCATAGGTTAAACGAGTTTGAACACGATTATTAACAGTAGTTTTTTGAACCGTATATACAGAATTTTCTTGGCTTTTTTGTTTAGGATCTGATTGAAATTCTTGTTTAAATTCTAAGCTTTTATTCTCTAAAAAATCATCCCGCGATGGCGCCGTAATTAAACGATCATTAACCCCCATTTCAATCTGAATCACATAGTGAACAATATCGCCTATAGTCACAACATTAGGTGTAACAAAAATTGAAACTTCAGGCTGGGCAGCGCAGTTTACTGAAACAAAAAAAAGCAAGGCCAATAAAGCACGTTTTATCATAATCGTTTAACGACGCCTTTTTTTAAAGAATTTTACTAATGGCAACGTATACTCTTCATCGGTACGCAAAGAAATCCAGTCGCAACCAGATTGCCCAAAACAACGCTCCTGTTCATTTTTTTGCGTTTTCTTCAGAGACTGGAACGCTTGTTGCACAGACTCTAACGACGAGTTAATATAAACCGTTTCACCAGTTTCTGTATCTTCAAGAGCTAGCATCCCTACTTTTGGCAAAGTAATGTCATGGCGATCTTCT
The DNA here is from genome assembly GCA_044350955.1 of Candidatus Marinamargulisbacteria bacterium. GTDB lineage: Bacteria > Margulisbacteria > Marinamargulisbacteria > JBILGQ01. Next base: position 2,289 of record JBILGQ010000014.1, read on the forward strand.
ACAAAAACTGGTACCACATCGTGTTTGCTAGCAGCCAATTTTAATGAATCGTGATAATGGGCATCAATAAAATCAGAAAACACAAAAATAAGTGCTTTTTTCTTTAATACATTCACTGCAAAATCAAGCCCAACAGAAAGCGCGGTTTTTTTACTTTTTGGCCGATAATAAAACACCTCACGTAATAAACGCAGCATATGATTTTTACCCTTAGCAGGGGGTATATAGGCTTCTACCCGATCAGAGCATAAAATAAGACCTACTTTATCTTGATTATGAATAGCCGAAAACCCCAAAATAGCCGATACCTCTGCGATAATATCACGCTTAGTTTTTTCAAGTGTTCCAAATTCGTTAGACCCGCTAATGTCAACCAACAACAACACTAATAATTCTCTTTCTTCTTCAAAGAGATTCGTATGTATTTCATCTGACCTGGCAGATACGCTCCAGTTTATCTGGCGAACATCATCGCCTACCTGATAAGTTCGAATATCAGAAAAATCAATACCTTGACCCTTAAACGCAGATAAATACGACCCCGAAAAAGTTGATTGAACAATTTTTCGAGTATCTATTTCAAGGCGCTTAATTTTCTTAAGCAGCTCCTTTGGAATCGCTTCCGTCATAGCTAAATTATGGAACCTCTATTTCTGAAAAAATGGCATTAACTAAATCATCAGAGGTCACATTTTCGGCCTCAGCTTCAAAAGACGGCATAATACGATGCCTTAATACATCTTTACCAATGGCTTTAATATCTTCAGGTGTTACAAACCCACGTCCTTTAATAAAGGCATGTGCTTTAGCGGCACGAATCAAAGAAAGTGAGGCCCGTGGCGATGCTCCATGCGTAATCAAAGGCTCTAAATTTGCCAAATTATAGTCTTTCGGATTTCGAGATGCCAACACCAAATCAAGTACATAATCAAGCACTTTATCATCAAAATAAATATCTTGAACGACTTTTCGTGCTCGAAGAATATCCTCTCCCGACACTACTTTAGCTAAACTTGGAAGCACTGATTGCGTCATACGTTTAATAACTAATTTTTCTTCTTCTTTGCTTGGATAATCTACTTTTAACTTCATCATAAATCGGTCTATCTGTGCTTCTGGCAAGGCATAAGTACCTTGTTGATCAATAGGATTTTGAGTAGCAAGCACCAAAAATGGCTCTCTTAAGCGATAAGTGGTATCCCCAATGGTAACCTGCTTTTCTTGCATAGCCTCAAGCAAGGCGCTTTGAACTTTAGCAGGAGCACGGTTGATCTCATCAGCCAAAATAAAGTTAGCAAAAATCGGTCCTAATTTTGGGCTAAATTCCTGCTTCGCCTGATTATAAATCAATGTTCCTACAATGTCTGATGGTAATAAGTCGGGAGTAAATTGAATTCGTTTAAACGAAACACCACAAACATCTGACAATGATTTAATAATTAAAGTTTTAGCTAATCCCGGAACACCTTCTAATAAAATATGCCCTTCAGCCAACACACCAATAAGTAATCGTTCAAGAACATAACGCTGACCCACGATCATTTTACTAGTTTCGTTTAATAAGTCAGACACTATTTTAGATTCTTGTTCTACTTTTGCATTTATTCTAGATAACAGCTCAGACACAATATCCCTCCGGACTATAAAATTAAACTAAAAACTAAGCTAAATTTAACTTAAAAAATTTTAATAAATGATTATAGCATAGCTAAAAAGAGATTGTCAGTAATTGGCGAGATCTTAGTAAACCCACTTGATTATAGTTCTATATATTCTATAGAATAACAGAATTATAAAATTAAGGGGCTATAGGGGCTATAAAAGATATTATCAAAAAAACCTACTATGCTCTTAAGGCGCTTTTAACACTGGGATTAGAGCTGATCCATTCAGAAAAATTGCATTGCATCATATAAAATTATTGGAGAAAAAAATATGAAGCTATCAAAAATAAGCATTTTAATCGTATTTTTACTGATAAAAAGTACTTTTTTTGCCTTTGCAAATAATTTTCCGAAAACCAGTTACTACGTCGAAGCGGGTTCATATGGTACCAAACGCGAGACAGAGCCACCCTCTTACGTTCGTGAACTTGGCAATATCGGATTTAAAGGCCTAGAACAAATCAACTGGCTAGATCTGGGCTTAGATTATAGAACCCGTTTTGAGCTACGCCATAATGACTTACGAAGGCCAAGACTTACGACAGATTACCCGTTTTTATTACGTGCCAGAACTTACATTGGCATTAAAAACATCGTAGACCCTTTTCGCTTTGCGATTGAAATTCATGACGCTCAACGAGTGAATGGCAAGTTTAATCCGGATAATAGAGAGGTGAACCGACTAGAGTTCATTCAAGCCTATGCAGAGCTACATTTTAAAGATGCATTTGGAATCGATGACTTAGGCAATGCCCGCCCTATTTATATGCGTTACGGTCGCCAGACATTTGAATTTACAGACAGGCGATTAATTGCTTCAAACCCATGGCGCAATACCCCCAATAATTTTTTAGGACTAAGAACCACTTTAGGCCAAGAAAAAAACGATTGGCAATTAGATTTACTAGCCCTAAAACCAATCGATCGACTGATGAATGACGGTGATAAACCTGATCAAAGCAGAGATTTTTTGGCAGCAATCGGACATTGGAGAAAATGGGCCGGAGCCCTAACCATTGAACCCTATTATTTGGCATTAAATGAACGCCCTGATGCTAGCAATGACTATGCCGAACAATCGATTTATAGCCCAGGAATTCGTCTTTACGGATGGTTCGATAAGCACATCAATTACGATCTTACTTACACACAGCAATTTGGAAATTCTAACGGATTATCTCATCAAGCATTTGCTGTTACAGCAGAGCTAGGGTACACATTCCAAGAATGGCAATCAAAACCCAGAATCAGTGTGTTTTATGGACAAATCAGTGGCGATAAAAACCCTAATGATCAGATCAATAACCGTTTTGAACGATTTTATGGATTTGCGAGACACTGGTCTGGAGACGATTATATTATTCCAGAAAACATTATTACCCCCAAAATACAACTAGAATTCGAACCTATAAAGGGCCTGAAAGTGGATGGTAATTACAGTTATTATTGGCTTGATAGTTCGACTGACCGATTCAACAATTTATTAGGAGGAACTAACAATCGCGATGAAACGGGCCATAGCGGCACCTTTTTAGGCCAAGGACTAGAGCTTAGGCTACGTTTTAAACCTAAAAAATTTATTGAATCCACAATAGGCTATTTGCAATTCACCAATGGCGAATTTGTTAAAAATAGACAAGAAGCCACATTGGGAGAAATCGCTTTAAACTCAAATTTCTTTTACATTGAATTAATGTTTAATGTATTTGATACGGTTAAAATTTGATTTCATATCTTTACCCTATAAATTCTTGTACATGTCTAAAAAATTAAGTATCTTAATATGGACTAATACATGAAAAATCTAACCCACAGAAAAGCAAAACTCACTGATTTACCTCGGCTTATCGAGCTACTTTTAGACGATGAACTTGGCAAAACAAGAGAATCTCACTCAGCACACATGAATGACCATTACATCAACGCCTTTCACAAAATCGATAAAGACCCTAATCACTACTTAATGGTCATAGAAAACAGCGATAAGATAATTGGAACTTGTCACCTTACGATTATGCCATCCCTTACATTCATAGGAAGTACCCGTATGCAAATTGAAGCCGTAAGAGTTTCGGCTCAATATAGAGGAAATAAAATTGGGACCTGGATAATCAATCAAGCGATTAGCTATTCCAAAGAACACGATGTCTCTATTATTCAACTCACAACCAATAAAAAAAGAGCCGAAGCTAACCATTTTTACGAAAAACTTGGCTTTGAATCAAGCCATGATGGGATGAAGTTGTATTTGAAAACGAACTATCTCTTAAAATAAAAAGCACTTAATCTTTGCTTATTCTTCATAAAGACTCCATTCAGTTTTTAGGACTATGTGAAAAAATAAACAAACAACAGTGAGTTAAACCCGTCAAATTCGACGGGTTTAGCAAAGATGCTGGAACTAACGCATTTATATACAAAATTTTGTGTATTTTAAAAATATAACCCGTTGATTCCTGAAAACTAAGAATCTAACTTCTTAAATAAAAATATTAATTTAAGCCCTAAACCCCAACCACCAAACAATCCCCACAAGCAAAAGCAACCCTAAACAATAAAAAAACACGCGATGCTGCTTACGAATCTTAGTTTCGTAATACACAATCCCCGCTTCAGTTAACATCACTTCCGACGTTCCTCCCCGTTGCATAAATACCTGCACATAACCCTTTTTTCGCCAAAAATCGGCTATCTCGTGTAATTCTTTATAGTTAATAGACAACACAGACAATAACTGCGATTCTTTTACTACAGTTTGATTACGCACGATTTGGTAGTTATACACTCTATCCATAAATTTATTTTGATTGCTAAACATAGTTTTATTCCTCCAAAAACACCCCTACAGTGTACCTTATCCCCAACTATTTTTATAAGAGACTTGCTGAAGCTAGAACAAGTTCGATACAATCGTCAAATGGAACTGGCATTACTAGGCATCGATCATAGTAAAATTGAGATCAAAAACATGGAGCCTATCTTCTTAACTAAAGAAGAAAAAACTTTCTTTCGAAAAGCATTCAAAACTACCTACCCACAACACGAATTAGTACTATTAACGACTTGTAATCGTATCGAATTTTATTATACAGCCGCCAATAAAGACGAAATCGCGAACTGGATTATGTCGCAATTATCCAAACAAAAAAATGTCGATGAAACCCTCATTCGTTCCCTATTTATATTGCACAATCAAACTACCTGTATTCAACATCTATTTGAAGTCGCCAGTGGCGTTCAATCAATGGTATTCGGTGAAAACGAAATTTTAGGCCAAGTCAAAGACGCCTACGACACAGCCAATTCTGAAAGCACAACCGGTACTTACTTAAACAAAGTCTTTCAATCAGCTGTAGCAACAGGCAAACGCGCACGCTCTGAAACCCTTATCAGTCGCGGATCATACTCTGTTAGTTCTATTGCTATCGACGCACTAAGACAAGCCAAATTAGACTATTTTGCTGATAACATTCTTATTATAGGCATGGGAATCATGGGCATACGATGCATCAAAAAATGCGATGCTTTAGGGCATCCCTCACTAACAATAGCCAACCGAACGCAAGAAAAAACAAAGGCTATTACCAACGAACACAATGTACAGGCAATTTCTTACGAAGAAGCCCTAAATACCCTAAACAACTACGATATTATTATCGCAGCAACCAGCAGCCGCGACCCAATTATTACCGCTTCTATGCTGAATGAAACACCCCAGATCTTCGTCGATTTAGGCTTACCGCGTAACATCGATCCGGCAATCAGTGCTATGAATAACAAACATATTATCAATGTAGATGATTTAAAATTAGTGGCAACAAAAAATATCAAACGCAAAGAAGAAGAAATTTCGAAAGTCATGCAAATAATAGATCGTGAAAAAGAGCGCTTATTTCATTGGATGGACTACAAAAAACAACATGCGTAACACCTTAAAAATAGGATCTCGCGGATCAGCCCTTGCCCTTATTCAAGCAGAGCAAGTAAAAACTAAACTTCTAGCACTAAATCCAAACTTAGACATTGTTATTATCAGCATTCAAACCGAGGGCGACATCAATCAAAGTGCCCCCTTACACGAAATTGGCGGAAAAGGCGTTTTTATCAAAAGCATCGAAAAAGCATTAATCAACAATGACATCGACATGGCCGTTCATAGTTTAAAAGACATCACCGCCACACTAGAGCCAAATACCGAACTGGCTGCTTACCTAAGCCCAGAATCACGTAACGACTGCTTAATTTTAAGCAAAAACACCCCCCTATCAGCGTTAACAGAGCTTCCCAATAACAGCAGCATTGCTACCGGAAGTTTAAGACGCAAATTATTATTACAACACATCAACCCAAGTTGGCTCTGCAAAAACATTCGAGGCAACGTGGGCACCCGCATTCAACGCTGCAAAGAGGGCTACGCAGACGCCTTAATTTTATCTGAAGCTGGCCTACTACGATTAAATCAAAAAAACGACATCAGTCTCAGTCTAAACCCACATGAATTTATTCCGGCTCCTGGGCAAGGAGTGGTTGCTGTACAAACAAAAAGCAACGACTCTTGGTGCCTGGCATTATTGCAGCAAATTAACGATACCAAGCAAGCGTTTTTATCACAAAGCGAACTAGCCATAGTCAATAATGTTGGCCTAGACTGTAATTATCCTTTGGGCTTATATGCCTGGACAGAACAAGACACCCTACATATGCGCGCTTTCTGGGGAAACCAATCTTGTACCAAACATTTCACCGATTATGCCACCTGTCCAATCGAAAACAGCCACTTATTAATTCAAGACTTATCCGAAAAAATAAAACTCAGCATTCATGACTAAAGTATATTTAATTGGCAGTGGTCCTGGAGACCCAACATTGTTAACGCTAAAGGCCCTAAGCATAATAAAACAAGCCGATGTAGTCTTATACGATTTCTTAGTACATCCTACTGTTTTATCGTATTGCAAAGAGACCTGCGACATACACTGTGTAGGCAAAAAAAGAGGCCAACATTCAACCACACAAGACACGATAAACCAAATGATGATTACTGCAGCAAAAGCAGGTAAAGTAGTAGTACGCCTAAAAGGTGGCGACCCCTTTATTTTTGGTCGGGCCGGCGAAGAGCTAGACGCACTGATCGAGGCAAATATCCCTTTTGAATGTGTACCAGGCGTCAGTTCGGCCATAGCAGTGCCCGAATATGTGGGCATACCCCTCACCCATAGAAATCTATCAAGATCAGTAGCCTTCGTTACCGGAACCTTAAAAAAAGGAGAAACCCATTTAGACATCCCCGAAGCCGATACCCTCGTATTTTTAATGGCCTTACACAACATCGACGCTTTACAAAAAAAATTACTCAGTTTAAAAAAATTCCATCCCAACACAAAAGCCGCCATTATTACCCAAGGCACAAGCGCCAATCAACAAATATATAGCGGAACCCTAGAAACTATCACCGAGTTAAAAGCCCAAGTAATAAACCCATCTCCAGCCCTAGTCGTAATAGGCGATGTAGTAGCATTAAGCGATCGTTACAATTGGATCACAAAAAAACCATTATTCTCAAAACGCATCCTATTAACCCGTCCAAAAGGCCAAAATGACACTTTAGCAGAAGACTTACAAGCATTAGGCGCCGACGTAATCATCACCCCAACCATCACCATAAACCCTATTCCAAGCACAATAAAACAACTCACAAAAAAGCTCATCGCAAAGCAAAGTGATATTATTTTCACCTCAAAAAACAGTGTCGACATAGTCATGACACATCTTTTAACCCAAGGCATAGATTGCCGGCAACTAGCCCACTGCCACATACTTGCAATAGGCCAAAAAACAGCAGAAGCCCTAAAAACCTACGGACTTATAGCCAACCAAGTAGCCAAAATACCGTCACAAGAAGGGCTTATAGAGTTATTTAAAACTAACTTAAATAAGCGCAATATACTAATCCCAATAGCCAAAGAAGGGCAAACGGTCATTAAAAAAGAATGCGAAAAACGCGGCGCCATAGTGACCCAATTAAGCATTTATGAACAGCGCCTAAAGCCTAATCATCACCTAACTCTAAACCACAACGACATCATACTCTTAAGTAGCGCAAGTATAGCCAAAGCCTTTATAAAATCGTTTAAAC
>JBILGQ010000214.1:0-2974 GCA_044350955.1 Candidatus Marinamargulisbacteria bacterium
AACGACAGTAAAAACAGCCCTATTATTGCTATAGAAAAAAAACGTTCTTTCGTCATTGTGTAGCGCTTATTAAATAGCATTTTATGGGTAAAGTCAATTTGACATCTGTTTTAATTCTGTTTCAATATAGAAGAATTCTTTCTCTCAAAAGCCAATTCGCGATATACTAACAACACTATGGCAAAATTAGTGCTCGATTTACATGAGATATATAACAAAGGCAGCTTAATTGAAAAAGCCTTAAACGATATTATTCAAGAAGCTATAGACAAAAAAATTAAAGTCATTGAAATAATACCAGGCAAAGGAAGCGGCCAACTTAAAAAAAAAGTATTACGATTTTTAAACGAAAAACGAATAAAATCACTGTATCATCGCCTCGATAAAGACTCTATAAATTTCGGGAGACTATTTGTTCATTTCAAATTTTGAGCTTGTTTCAAAAAAAGCTCCACACGCGATTCTTTCTGTTTAAGCCGCTGCTTATCAATAAAAAAACCCTTTGTTATTACACGTTCACTAATGCTTAGCATCCACTCTCTGATCTGTTCAGCTACGTCCGAATGAATACGCAAAGCCAACTGCAAAATCACCCCCAACGAATACTGCGATTCATAACCAATTTTTGATGCCTTATCATCACCCTGCGATTTAACAAAATGAACCCGTCTTACATGCAAACTTTTATCTAAGTTTTTAAGAACAACCAACAATTCTTTGCGCAAATCGCCTTTTGTTATGCCAAAAAAATCAGCTAAAGCGTCTTGACTCATCCAGGCTGTTTCAAAATCAGAACCCAATTGCAGGGTAGTCTTCTTTCCACTATTAGAGACACACAAAGCGCTGCTATCGATTAATTCATTAGTCATAAATATCCGTAAATCTCTTTTTTTATATAGAGTATACTACTCTTATTTGTGTTACAATAAAACTCGTTTCAAAAAATAATGAGGTGACGAATGAAAAATAAAGATAAAATTTTAATGGGCGCTATGGCTGGTTTACTTGTACTAAATGTAAGTAGCCCACAAACTTTAGCCGAAGCAAAGCATAACATTGATATGTTTTCACAAAAAGAAAGCAAAGGATTTTTCAGTAAATTATTTAGCAAAAATTCTGATAAATCTAAAGACTCAAAAACAAGCGTTGGTAAAACTTGCTCTGGCAAAGATTGCAAAGATAAAGATCATTCAAAAGACGCTTGTTCTGGTAAAGATGACTGCAAAAGCACAGAAAAAGACGCTTGCTCTGGTAAAGACGGCTGCAAAAGCACAGAAAAAGATGCTTGCTCTGGTAAAGACGGCTGCAAAAGCACAGAAAAAGACGCTTGCTCTGGTAAAGACGGCTGCAAAGCTGCGAAGTAATTAGATAGATTAACGGAAGGGCTGCCTTATCGGCAGCCTTTGTATATGACACATAAACCCCCATTTTTAGGTTTTGGATTAGGCTTAAGAAGCACCCATTACCAAGATATTATTCAAACAAACCCAGATATAGACTGGTTCGAAATCATTGCCGAAACCTTTTTACTAGACGGCGGAAAAGCCCAGTATTATTTAGACCATTTTAATGAACGCTATACCCTTATCCCTCACAGTGTATCTTTGTCTATAGGTAGCGTTGATCCCTTAGATGAAGCCTATTTAAAACGACTAAAAAAATTAATCACAAAACTAAATCCTCCTTGGTTTTCAGATCATATTTGCTGGACAAAAATACACGGGCAACACTTACATAATCTCATGCCCTTACCCTATACAGAAGATACGGTAAACTATGTCGCACAAAGAATTAAACTGGTACAAAATTACATAGAACGTCCGTTTATTTTTGAAAATGTCTCTAGTTATGTTGAGTTCAAAGGCTCGCAAATGAAAGAATGGGAATTTATAAAAGCTGTTGCCGAAACCGCCGACTGCGGCATTTTACTAGACATTAACAATGTCTATGTCTCAAGTTTTAATCATCACTTTGATCCATTAACCTATATCCAACATATTCCACCAGATCGTGTGTATCAGTTCCATGTTGCAGGGCACAAAGATAAAGGCAGTTATTTATTAGATACCCATGACAGAGAGATAAAAGACGAGGTCTGGCAACTGTATGCAAACACCTTACCATTATTTAAAAATGTATCTGTTTTATTAGAGCGTGACGAAGACATTCCTCCATTATCTAGCGTTATGACCGAATTAAATTACGCCAGACAGCTATATCATACTAACAAGCACAATGCATAACCCAGACCCTCCAAAAGAATTGGTGGCTCTACAGGAATGGTTTAGCCAGGCTGTTACCTGTTCATCAAACGAATTAAAAAGCGAGCATATGAAAATTGCCCAAAATTTTATCGAATCTTCGCAATCATTAAATTCTACAGAACGCTTAGAAGTATATATGAACGATTACTGGCCTCGTTGTTTTAATGCTTTAGAAGAAGACTTCCCCCTACTTGTGAGCTATTTTGGAGAAGAAAAATTTAGAGCCCTCATGCAAGACTATTTAACAAAATTTCCCTCAACATCTTTTACTTTATATTTTATCGGAAAGCGACTGCCCCAATTTTTTGAAACCCATTATCACGGCACAGATAAAGAATTTATTTGTGAATTATCGCAATACGAATGGAACTATTGCAGCGTAGCTGTAGCAAAAGAAGAAGCTGCATTTAACCCCGCATTACTCAGCGATAATCAAAAACAACAGTTACTAACCCTTCCTATTTCCTTACAAGCTAGTGTTTGTATCATGCCTCGACATTATCAACGAAGTTATACCCACAAAGAGTCCAATGAAAAAATATCGACAAGCGTAGTAATCTATCGAAAAAATAATAAAGTAGTTGAAGAACCTATTCCTGTTCAATTAGGAAATATTCTCACTCGTATTCAACAAGGCGATTGTATACAAGCTGCTGTAGAAAGTGTTGTCCAAAATGCCAGCTCAAATGATATCATTTATATTGAACAGC
>JBILGQ010000215.1:0-2966 GCA_044350955.1 Candidatus Marinamargulisbacteria bacterium
TTTCTCGATTTAGTTCTTTTACACCGGCTTTTAAGAAGCACTGTATAAAGTCTATCGCAGAACCATCTAAGATGGGTATTTCTTGTTCGCTGCACTCTATTATTAAATTATCAATTCCAAGGCCTGCACAGGCAGATAAAAGGTGTTCTGGGGTAATTATTTTTGTTTCAGATGTTTCTAAAACAGTGGCTCTGCTATGTTGTTTCGATAAATTTTTTGCTGTTACTTCTATCGTTTTATTATGAAGTTTAAATTCTATACAGCCTTTATCTGAGGGTAAAAATCGTAAGTAATTTTCTTTGCCGCTATGAATGCCAATGCCTTTTATAGAGCATTCATTTTTTATTGTCTTTTGCTTCATTTTAGGACCTCTTTTATTAGATTTAATATAATTTGGGTTGAATAATGCTTTGGATAGTTTATGCAATGATCGGCATAGTGCTTGTATAGAGGGTATCGTTGTGTATATAGATCGTTTAAATTTTTTGTGCCATTTAATATTATGCCTCGATTATTATAGTCTGCATTGCGTGAGATTATATGCTCTAAACTGTCATTTAAAAAAAATATTTGGCTGTGTTTCTTAAGAGCGTTCATGCTATTCTTTGAATAAATAACACTGCCACCTGTTGCTATTACTGTAGGTTTTGATGGGTTTAAATTTAAGACGATCTGTTCTTCAATTTTTTTAAAAGTGTCTTCGCCGTTTTTTTCTATGTATGGTGATAAGTTTTCGTTAATATGATTGCGAATGCAATCGTCGGTATCGATGAAGTCTAAGCCTAGGTCTTGAGCTAGTAGTTTTCCGAATAATGATTTTCCTACACCGCTCATTCCAATTAAACAGATGTGTTTTTTTTGTCCTTTTTGTTCATTCTTTTTTCTCTGTTCTTTCATACAACTATAATATCATAGTGCGATATTGTTAGGATGTTTTTTTTGTAGTTTTCCGCTATACTATAAAAAATTTTTAGGGTGATATACCCTGTTATAAAAACCAATGGCTTTTGTATCAAGAGGAGTTAATTATGGAAGTTATTTATACTAATAAAGCAGCAGAGCCTTTAGGGCATTATTCACAAGCTATTGTACATAATGGATTAGTTTATGTATCTGGTCAGTTACCGATAGATCCGCTGAATACGGATTTATTTTTAGAAACAGTAGAAGATCAAGCATTGCAAACCTTAAAGAATGTTCAAGCCGTATTAGAGGCTGCAAATAGTGATAAGTCTTTAGTCTTAAAATCGACTGTTTATATTACGGATATTGCTATTTGGGCGCAGGTAAATAAAGTATACGCTGACTTTTTTGGTGATCATAAACCGGCTCGTGCAGCTGTTCCAACAAAGCAATTGCCAAAAGGCTATTTGATCGAAATTGAGGTTATTGCTGCTCAGAAGTCTTAAGTTTGAACTGATCTTTATAAGATAAATTCATCAATTTGCTTTGTCCTTGATTTAATTCTAATACATAGCGTGCTTTTTTACCGGGGTTTAGTATGCTTAAATCTAAGGGCTGACCTTGTTTGATTTCTACTACTTTGAATTTAGAATCTAGCCAAATAATATCCAGGGGTATTGTGGTTTCTTTCATCCATATAGGGATATATATTTCGGAATCGAAAATAAACAACATGCCTTGATTTGGCTCTAAGTGACTGCGATTTGATAGACCTTGAATTTTTTGTTTTGTTGTTACTGCAAACTCTAATGAGTAACAATGCCCTTGAAAGCACAATTCATTAGCATAGGCTATATGAATTGTGCATGCAATTAATAGTAGTGATACTAAGCTTTTGTAAGCTTTTTTGCTAAGGATGATTTTTTTCTAGCCGCCGTATTTTTGTGAAGAATGCCTTTAGAAACTGTTTTATCAACTTGTTTAATGGCGTCTTTAATTAAGGCGTCGGCATCGCTGGTTTTAGCTTCAATTGCTGCTAATGCTTTTTTTATAAATGTTTTAAGCAACGTTTTATAATGTTTGTTTCTATCTCTATTTCTTGTGTTGGTTATGATGTCTTTTTTCGCTGCTTTTTTATTTGCCATATTAGTCCTATTTCCTTAATAATAATTGACTTGCTAGTGTTTTTTTTCTACACTAACAAGCAGTCATTTTACAAAGAGAGATTTACTAATGTCAATATTAGATTGGTTTGATAAAAAAGAAAAAAAAACCGTTAATTCAGAAAAATTGAATATTCCAGGAAATTTATGGATTAAGTGTGTTGGCTGTAACGAAATTATTTTTAAGAAGGATTTAGAAACAAATTTAATGGTTTGTATGCATTGTAATCATCATTTTAAAATTAGTCCGGCACAACGGTTATCTTATATTTTTGACTTTGATACTTTTGAAGAAATTGATAGTGATTTAGAACCTAAGGATTTTTTAAAGTTTACAGATACGATGTCATATCAAAGTAGAATTGATTCTGCAAAAAAGAAAAATATAAATAAAGAGGCTGTTGTAATAGGGCATGTTAAATTAAAAAAGCTTCCTGTTAATGTAGCAATTATGGATTTTTCTTATATGGGCGGATCAATGGGTGCTGTTGTTGGCGAGAAAATCACACGCTTAATAGAGCATTCTTTACAAAGTTCATTGCCTGTTATTTTATTTTCTATGTCTGGTGGAGCAAGAATGCAAGAAGGCATTACTAGCTTAATGCAAATGGCTAAAACATCGGCGGCCTTGCAGCGTTTATCAGATAAACGGGTTCCTTATATTACTGTATTATGTGACCCAACAACTGGCGGAGTTTCGGCTAGTTTTGCGATGCTTGGGGATGTGCAAATTGCAGAGCCAGGGGCATTAATTTCGTTTGCAGGACCTCGTGTTATTGAACAAACTATTAAACAAAAAGTCCCGAAAGGCTTTCAGCGGTCTGAATTTTTATTAGAGCACGGGATGTTAGATATAATTGTGAATAGAAAGGATTTAAGAGAAATGTTAAGTACAATAGT
>JBILGQ010000015.1:0-10055 GCA_044350955.1 Candidatus Marinamargulisbacteria bacterium
CCCATGTAGGGCTCGTCTATCGACGCGATGTGTGTTGGGTCTGGATAGTTATTCGGGTTATCCATTTCGTAACTTTCGCCATTATTTTTATTGACGATATAGGTAACGCTGGGGGCTGTGATAACGATGTCTATTTTAAATTCGCGTTCGATGCGTTGTTGAATAATTTCCATGTGTAAGAGACCTAAAAAGCCGCAACGATATCCGAAGCCTAGGGCTTGCGAGCTTTCGGTTTCAAAATTTAACGAACTATCGTTCAATTGTAATTTTTCTAGGGCTTCGCCTAGTAACTTGTATTCATCGGTGTCTACGGGGTAGAGGCCGCAAAATACCATTGGTTTGGCTTCTTGATAGCCAGGAAGTGCTGTTTTGGCAGGTTTTTCGCTTGAAGTGATTGTGTCGCCTACTCGTGCATCTTTTAAGCTTTTGACTCCGGTGATAATATAGCCTACGCTTCCTGATGCTAGGCTTGGGCTAGGTGTCATCTCAGGTCTAAAAAAACCGCATTCATTGACCTCTAATATTTTTCCGGTGGTCATTAATTTAATTTTTTGGCCTTTTTTTATCTCACCTGAAAATACTCGAACATAATTGATAACGCCACGATAATCGTTGTAGATAGAGTCGTAAATTAACGCTTTAAGGCAATCATCTTCGCTTACTTTTGGTGGGGGGACTTTTTCTACGATAGCCTCTAATATATCTTCGATTCCAATGCCTGCTTTTGCCGAAGCTAAGATACAGTCTTCGCCAGGTAAACCCAGGGCGACTTCTATTTCGTCTTTAACTTTTTCTGGGTCTGCGGCTGGTAAATCTATTTTATTAATAATAGGAATTATTTCTAAATCATGCTCAACGGCTAAATAAAAATTAGCCAATGTTTGCGCTTCTATGCCTTGAGCTGCATCTACTAATAACAAAGCGCCTTCACAAGCGGCTAAAGAACGTGATACTTCGTAACTAAAGTCAACGTGACCAGGGGTGTCGATTAAGTTTAAAATGTATTCTTGGCCGTTTTTTGCTGTGTAGTTCATGCGTACGGCTTGCATTTTGATAGTGATGCCACGCTCGCGTTCAAGATCCATAGAATCTAAAAGTTGTGCTTTCATATCACGATCTGCCACTGTTTTGGTGGCTTGTATTAATCGATCAGACAGGGTTGATTTTCCGTGATCGATGTGGGCGATGATGCAAAAGTTTCGGTAATTTTTCATGTAGTACAGAGGATACCATAGTGAAAATGAAGTATTAAGAGGTGAATATTATATTTAGAGGTTAAAAAGAGATTTTTTCTTATGATTTTAATGAAGATAGCTCTTCAATTACTGTTTTTAATATTGTATCGATAGATACATCTGTCATGCAGGGGATTGTGTTAAAGTAGCAATGTTTTTGTCTGCAGGGTGCGCAAGGGTAATAATTTGAAGAGCTTAATACTTTCCCCCATTGAAAAGGCCCCCAGGTATCTGGGAATTCGTTATAACTGAATAGACTTATTAAAGGTCGTTTGAGAAGTGCTGCGATATGCATAGGAGCAGAATTTACAGCAATTAATAGGCGCGAGTTTTCGATTAGCGGGAATAAATCACTTAATGACACTTTGTCGCATAATGATTGAATGCGTTCTGAATTAATTTGGCAAAGAGTGTTGGCATCTTCAACGCTTTCTTTACCTCCTATAATGAATACCTTAAAGTTTTTAAGTACTTTAGAATCTGAATTAATTAAAGATTTTAGGCATTCTTTTGCGTATTCCAATGGCATAGATCTATTCGGATCATTTGATTTAAAGTGAAATAATATTGTTTGATTAGAGGTATTTTTTTTCTGATAATCTTGAGCATTTAAACTGAAAGGATGATAGCTAATTCCAGTTATAATTTCTAATACATACTGGTATTTTCTGTATACATGATTCGGGAGTTCTTTTTCGTCTAAACGCGGATCTTTCCAGTTTGAGGCTAAATAAAATTCATTTTTAGAGACTTGATTTGACCATCCAGAATGAAACCCTACTTTATAGTGACTTTTTAGTTGTTTTATTAAACGCTGCGTGTCTCCAGTACTGCGTAAATCTAAAATCAAATCATAGTTTGTTGTTTTTTTAAGTGCGCGAATAAATTTTTTATCATCTTTGTTTCCTAATAACAGTTGGTTTATTTTTCTTGGTAAAAAATGCAGAAGATCTTTATTAGAATGTGATGTTGCTATATCAAATGATGCTGTAGAAAAGTGAGTCATAAGTACATTTAGTATAGGCAAAACCAATACAAAATCACCAATTTGATCTAATTTTAATATTAAGATACGGGCGATATTTTTAGGATTTTCTAAGAAATAAGACCGATTTGATAAAGTATTTTTTTGTAGATGTTTCCAGCGTGAATCTAAGAGTTTGTATCTAGCATTAAAGTCTGAAATAATTCGATTTAAACGTTTGTTATCTATTGCGATAAACAATAAACTTAAAAATAGAAAAATTGATAGAGCCCAAAGTCCTAATATCATAAAATAAATTATATCATGAATCTGGTAACTTAGATGGGGTCTAAGTGTTTCACATATCAAACTGTAATTTGAGAATTTTTTTAACTATAGCGCTAGAGGCAGGATGATGTATGCTTTGTACTGGGATTTGTTTTAAATTTTTTCTGTTGACTATGCATCTATGAATAGTAGTTGCTATGTTTGAAGCATTAGGATTTGGAATGACAATCAACTTGTTATTCATTAGCTCTTGTTGTTCATAAAAACGTTTTAGTGTCGATTGAGGTCCGCTGCCTTTAAAGGCAAAAACGGGTTTTCCAATATGAAGCGCTTGTTCGTTTGCAGTTCCTGATAAACCTATAACGTTATCAGCTTGGTTAATACAGGCCAAAAAGTCGTTGCTGACTAAGATATTTAGTTTGTTTATTTCTATGTAATTTTGATTGTTGTGCTGAACAAGGGTGCCTTGGCAATTTTTAGCTAGTTCGCTTACTATTATTGTGGGTGCTAGGGCTGCAACAAAATGTAATTTTTTATCGAATAATGTGATTAAGTGTTCGCAGACTTTTGTTATGAGAGCAAAATTTTGGTAGGCTTCGTTTCTGGATCCTGGTAATAAACAGATTAGAAGTTCATTTTCAGAAATGGGCATGATTTGTTTGTCGCTGATTAAGTTATCCATCATGGGATTTCCAAAAAAAGAAGCTTTTAATTGGTAAGTTTTAAAACTACTGCAGGTTATTTCGTCACGTGGGAAACTATGTAAAGCCCATTTGCGAATCAGTATGCGTTCAATAAACGAATGGCTCATAAAGGAATTGCTTTTAGCAGTAGGTAAAAAATAAGAGGCTTGATTAACGTGCTGAGCCATATATAAACAAAATACATCACCTATAGCAATAACTATATCGTATTGTTTTGATAGGTCTAATAAGCGTGATCGTTGTGTTTTGATATGCTCCCATAAACCGGCTTTTATATCGGTGATTAGTGCAGATAAGCTGCGAATAAAGCCCCCACTCGGAAACGACTGGTTTTCAAACAAAGTAGGAATGTTATTTTTTTTATAGTGACTACCGTCTCCAACTAGTGGAAATGCGTGAATGCTTACTTCTTCGTATTTTAAGAACTGTTCAGCAAGGTTGCTTGCAATATAATCTTCGCCGTAACCGTTAGAAATGAGGAGTATTTTTTTCATGTGTCATTATGCTAACCCAGAATTCTGTTATAAAAAAGTAATTTTTTTGAGAATTATATTAAATCTCTCTCTTTACACTGACTTATAATAAAATTACCATTGTTATGTTATGACAGTTAGTAAAGATACGTTTAAACAGTTAGCAACAAAACGACTTCTGGTAGTAGGGGATGTGATGTTAGACGAGTACCACTGGTGCACGGTTCACCGTATTTCTCCAGAAGCACCTGTTCCGGTTTGTAAAGTTCAGAAAACAACCTTGGCACCGGGTGGGGCAGCCAACGTTGCTAATAATATCGCGGCGCTATCGGTACAGGTTGACTTGTGTGGGCTTATTGGAAACGATAGTACTGGTGAAAAATTAAAACAATGTCTGAAAACACAGAAAATTAATACAGATGGGCTGTTGTTTTCGTCGCGAGCAACGACTTTAAAATCGCGTATTATTGCCGGGCAACAGCACGTAGTTCGCTTAGATCGAGAAGATGATAACGATATAAAACGATCAGAACGATTCGCTTTGTATAATTATATTGAGTCGCGTATCAAAAATTATGATGCTTTATTATTATCTGATTATTCAAAAGGGGTGTTAAATGGCTCTTTTTGTAAAAAAATAATAGATTTAGCTCGTAAACATCAGTGTCCGGTAGTGGTTGACCCAAAAGGATCTGACTATAAGAAGTACAAAGGCGCTACTGTTATTACTCCTAATTTTAAAGAATTTTGTGATTTAACTAAACGCACTTACAAATCTGAGCTAGACATTGAAAAACATGCTCAGTTACTTTGTACGCGATTAAATTTACAGTCTTTAGTGATTACTCGATCAGAGAAAGGCATGAGTATTGTAGACTCGGTTAGCAAACGCGATATTAATACGAAAGCAAAAGAGGTGTTTGATATTACGGGTGCCGGAGATACAGTTTTGGCGGTATTAACTGCCTGTATTTCTTTGGGATTGCCGGTATATGAATCGGCAAATATTGCTAATAATGCAGCTGGTATTGTGGTGTCTAAGTTAGGTACAGCGACAGTGTCATTAGAAGAATTACTAGGCACTTTGGAATGAACTTAAACTCTTCTAAAATTTTAAGCAGAGAGTCTTTAAAAAAACAGCTGATTTTATTAAAGAATGACGCTAGAAAAATAGTGTTTACTAATGGCTGTTTTGATATTTTGCATGCTGGGCATGTGGATTATTTAACGCGTGCAAAGTTGCATGGTGATGTATTAGTGATAGGGGTGAATTCGGATAGTTCGGTGCGCTTGCTAAATAAAGGCGATAATCGACCCGTGAACCCAGAACAGGCCAGAGCGTTTGTGTTATCGGGCTTGAGTTCGGTTGATTTTGTGACGATTTTTGATGAACAGACACCCGTAGAACTTATAAAATTTTTACAGCCAGACTGTCATGTGAAGGGTGGTGATTATAAAAAAGAAGAGTTACCAGAGTATGCGGTTATTAAGGCTTATGGTGGCGATGTGATAATAGAAGGGTTTGTGCCAGGGTTTTCTACCACTTCTATACTTGAGAAGTTGAAATAATCGTGGCTTTAATTATTAAAACGGTTGTAGTGTCAGATTTTCAACAAAACGCGCGTATTTTATTTAATACCAATGAGAAGCTAGCGATGATAGTTGATCCTGGGGCTGATGTTTTGCAGTTATTTGATGCTTTAGGTGATTATGAGTGTTCGTATGTATTTTTGACACATTGTCATTTAGATCATGCAGGTGGTGTTCAATCATTATTAGATTTATTTCGATTAAAACATAAAGCTGTGCCTCCATTATTGTATCATAGTAAAGATGAATTTCTGGCTCAACATATTAAAGACTCTGCAAAAAATTATGGCCTGTCTGGTTACGATAATTGCCCTCAAGCAGATATTTATCTCGATACAATGACTTCGTTTTCTTTAGGAGATTGTCAGTTTCGTTTGTTATTTACACCGGGGCACGCTCCGGGTCATGTTGCCCTTTATTATGAGAAAGATGACTTTACACTGACGGGCCATTTTTCGGAATCTTACGAAGCTAAATCGGTAGTATTGGCCGGAGACGCTTTGTTTAGAGAGAGTATCGGACGCACAGATTTGCCATTTGGAGATCATCAACAACTAATAAATAGCATACAAACGCAGTTGTTTACTTTGCCGGATAATACAGTAGTTTGTTCGGGGCATGGACCTAATACAACGATTGGACATGAGAAGCGGTATAATCGGTTTTTTTGAGTTTTAAATTTGATCTTATATTTTACAGTCTTACTTTTTTTTACAAAATTTCTCTTGGTTGCCCTTAGACACAATTTTCTGGACAGTATCATTTTTAATAGACTCAGATACAATTAAGTCAATTATTGCACTTGTTGTGTTTCTTGGGGTAGTCCTTCTAACTAGCTTTAGATATATAGTGCTGAATTTGTGGTGCGCCTAGAGAGAGTCGAACTCCCAACCTTCTGATCCGTAGTCAGATGCTCTATCCATTAAGCTATAGGCGCTAAAGAGGGATTCATTATAACCAATGAGGAAAATGAAGGGAAGGGTTATGTGGGGTTTGCAATTGGGGTATGGATTATTTTTTAGTTTAAGTTTTCTTCGTTAACTAATATAGCTGCTTATTATAAACTGTATCTAAATCAAAATAATTATATAAGGAGAATTTAATTTGACAATTATATTAAGATCAAAATCTTTAAGTTTAGCGATATTTGCTACAAGTGCTTTAACATTAGCAAAAGCAAATTTTACTGCCAATAACTTAAATGAAGGCACAGAAAAAAGTGCTAACAATACTCATGAAGATGTAGAAAGTTATATGGTTGTAGTAGGAATGCTAACGTTGGGATGCATCGGCTTAGTTGCTTATAATATTTGGGCGCATAGAGCTTTTGTATGCAGCTCGGTAGAGGTTGAAGAGAGAGAACCGGTAGCAGTACAGGTATTACAAGTTATAAACCCAGTTATAGAACCAGTTATAGAACCGCCTCAAACCATGGAACCGCCGCAGGAACCGCTAAATTTTTGATTGTAAAAGTGCCTTAAAAGTGCCTGGCTACCTTGCATGCAAGGTAGCCAGGCTATTAAAAAATGCAGTTATTTTATAGTAAATTTAAGTATTTATTATTTGGTTATATTTAGTGATGTACTCTAGAGTGTTATTTTGATTTTCTTGAAAAAAATTTCTTTACTTTTTTTAAAATTTTTATATACTGAAATTAAGTTCAGCATTTCTTGGCTAATATTTTCTTTAAGGATTCTTCGTTATGAAGAACCATTATTCTTAGATCTAATTTTGTAAATTCGAGGTAAAAATTGAAGAAATTTTTGTTTGTATATTTTTTGTTTGTATATTTGGTTTTAGAAGCTGGTTTTTGTTCGATTTTTGCGGCATCGCCTCAATTTATTCGCTTGGCTACCTACAGTAATTATAGCGAAGCCCCAGAAAATGTATCGGTGAACGCCATGAGCTGGGTTTTGGGGTTAGGGTATACACTGAGCCCTGATGATCGGTATTTAAATTATGATGTGATTACGGCTGTGTTTGATGATCGTTCAGGAGAAACGTATGCCGGGTGGATTTCTATTGTTGATGAGCTTGGGGACGAGTGGATTCAGCAGGAGATCGTAGCAGATAATATCACGCAGATGACGGCTATTACTAAAGAAGTATCGTGGAAACGGTTAAGAGATGGAGGTATACGAGAGGGCGGCGAACTTGATATTCGTAGAGTGTGGTTGCATCGTGTGTACGAAAATCCGCTCATTCCTGAAGAAGTTTATATAGGGATTTATGCCGGAGCAGATATCGTGATGGGGCAGGTGTATGATTTAAATATTTTTAGAGAACGTGATATTAACAGTTTAGAAATCGGAGAGTCTGCACCTGAAATTCGGGCTATAAAAATCGACGATAAACTGCTTGATAGTAGTGATGGCAATGGCTTTGTATCGGGGGATTTTGTTTCTTCTTTGCCGCATATTGAGGCTACTATTGAGGATAATGAAGAGTCTATTGTGTCTTGGAATATGCAGTTAACTAAGGGGGGCGCGATTGTTGTGTCGGCATCGGGGACAGTGGTTACGCCTAATGATAGTTATGTATTGGATTATACGCCGGTAGATGAACTGGAATCAGGTAATTATTTGCTGCGTATTCAGGCACAGAACGATATCGGGCATGTGGGCGAAAAGAGTTTAGAGATCGATGTAGAGTCTGGGATGCAAATAAAAGGCTTGATATCGGGGCCTTTGCCTATTGATTTTAAAGAAAGTGAACTATGGATAGAGTATCAGCTTAGTTCGGCCGCTAGGGTTGATTTGCGTATTTATGATATTGCTGGTGAAATGCAGAAGCAGATTGTCATTGAAGAAGGATCTGTAGGAGGAATTCAGGGGTTTAATCGTGTTCAATGGGATGGGGTGAATCAGTTTAACGAGTTGGTTAGTAATGGGCCTTATGTGATTTATATGCAAGCTGAGAATGATAAGGGGAAGGCAATGGCGAAATCTAAGTTCATTGTAAAGAAATAACGCGAAATGCAGAAAAAGAATAAAATTTTATGTTGGATTATTGGAGTGCTTTTGTTAGCTGTGCCTAATTTTGCGCTTGAGGAAGGGGCTACAGCAGCATTTACACGTTTGAATTTTCATCCGCAGGCGATTGGGATGGGGGGTGCATTTACGGCTTTGGTAGAAGGGGCTGGGGCTTTGAGTTGGAATCCCGCTGGAATCGCAAAAAGTGATAATAAGACCGAATGGTTTGTGAGTGGTACGCAGCAGTACGAGACTACGTATTTGAGAATAGATACTGTGTTTAAAACGGCTTTTTTGCCAATTAGTTTGGGGTATTTGTATGCCAATTTTGGATCGGTGAGTCATACTTTGACTAGCAATGTCACGAATCGCTTAATAGAAAGCGCTGCAAATTCGGGGTATTTGGGGCAAAGTTTATATATTGGAACAGCCAAAAAAATGGGACCAATTTTTACGGTAGGGGCGTCTGTGGGCTATGTATTAGAAAACATAGAGTCTGATAGTGCGGGGGCTTTTGGGATGGATATTGGTATGTTAGCGGATTACAAGACTTATAGAGTGGGGGCGAGTGTGAAGAACGCATTAGAGCCAAACTCGGAGTGGGGGCAAATTCCGCGGATTATGCAAGTGGGAGTAGCGAAGAAGTGGTGGGGGCGAGTTGATCAAAGTGTTGAAGTGAGAATGAGAGAGAGTAGAGAAAGCACCTTTCATGCAGGAATTACGGCTTTTGTGACCTCGCATTTGTCGGTGCAGGTAGGTAGTGATGACGGTCAATTTACGATTGGAACGGGGGTGCATCTTAGTAATATAGATGCATATTTAAGTTGGAAGCGAGAGGGTTTTGATGCGATTAGCGATGCGTATCGCGTGGGGATTCGGTTTAGGTCTATATAAGGAGGACAGATGAAAAAGCGATTAATAGTGGGATTATGGGTGATGTGGGTTGTAACTGCTTATGGCGCAGCTTTGTATGATACTGGTACTAAAGTGGGGATAGGAACGACGAACCCTCATTATTTACTTTCGTTTGGGCAGTCGGATGTAGGGAAGGAATTGGCCTTATATCAGAATACAGATGGGACAAATTTTTGGGGCTTGGGGACTATCGGCGGGCGTTTGAATATGTATACGGCTGATTTGGTTCGATTTAGTATAGATAGTACTGGGAAGGTCGGGATAGGAACGACAAGTCCGACTGAGATGTTAGAGGTAAATGGTAACTTGGCACTATCTGGAACAGCAAAAATAACTACGAATACCGATCGGGTCTTATCTTTTTATAATACTGATAATTCATGGCAGTATATTGGGTTTTATCAATCAAATCTTAGTAAAGGATCTTTTGGGTTAGATGGTAGCGGTAATTTTAGGTTAAACAAAGAAAATGGTGGAAATATTCAGTTGACTGGAGGAAAGGTTGGGATAGGTACGGCAAGTCCTACAGAGATGTTACATGTGAATGGCAACGCAATTGTTAATGGCACATTCTCTAGTAGTGGGAATGGATATTTTAATCAGTTGCGAATAGGGAAATATGGGAGTGCGCATAATGGGGATCCGGATCCCTTTTATATAGCTTCAAGATGGGATACAGGCGAACATAATTTAATGATTTTTGGAGAAACAGGGAGTGCAACCCTGCATGTACAGCTGTTGGATGGCAATTTAAAGATAGGGCCGTATAGCACTCCGAATACTGTGTTATTTAATAACGGAAATGCGACGTTTAAAGGGGTGATTGTTGGTGGAGGAGATGTTCCTAGCCAGAATATGCATGTAGTTAAATATGATGCTACTGAACAGCTGCGATTAGAAAGAAAAGGGAGTAA
>JBILGQ010000282.1:0-2962 GCA_044350955.1 Candidatus Marinamargulisbacteria bacterium
GTTAACAGCAGTTCCTAATGCCAGTGGTAGTGTTACGGTGACGGTAAATGCAACCGATGGAACGGATAGTGTAAGCGATGTGTTTACGGTAACGATAGCGTCAGTAAATGATGCGCCTACGGTACAAAGTGCAATGAGCGATATTTCGATGGATGAGGATGGCAGTATAGAGCCGATAACTCTAAGTTCAGTATTTAGTGATTCTGAGGGCGATTCGTTAACCTATACCGTGAGTGTTTCTAATGAGGCAAAGTTAAACGGAAGTATTACTAACGGAAGCTTGATGTTGACAGCAGTTCCTAATGCCAGTGGTAGTGTTACGGTGACGGTAAATGCAACTGATGGAACGGATAGTGTAAGCGATGTGTTTACAGTAACGATAGCGTCAGTAAATGATGTGCCTACAGTACAAAGTGCAATGAGCGATATTTTGATGGATGAGGATGGCAGTATAGAGCCGATAACTCTAAGTTCAGTATTTAGTGATTCTGAGGGCGATTCTTTAAGCTATAGTTTAGTGGTTTCTAATGAGGCAAAGTTAAACGGAAGTATTACTAACGGAAGCTTGATGTTAACAGCAGTTCCTAATGCCAGCGGCAGTGTTACGGTGACGGTAAATGCAACTGATGGAACGGATAGTGTAAGCGATGTGTTTACGGTAACGATAGCATCTGTGAATGATGCGCCTACTGTTCAATCAGCGATTGATAATATCTCTATTAACGAAGATGGCAGTATAGCACCTATCGATTTGACATCAGTGTTTAGTGATTCTGAAGGCGATTCTTTAAGCTATAGTTTAGTGGTTTCTAATGAAGCAAAGTTAAACGGAAGTATTACTAACGGAAGCTTGATGTTAACAGCGGTTCCTAATGCCAGTGGTAGTGTTACGGTGACAGTAAATGCGACTGATGGAACGGATAGTGTAAGCGATGTGTTTACGGTAACGATAGCGTCAGTAAATGATGCGCCTACTGTTCAATCAGCGATTGATAATATCTCTATTAACGAAGATGGCAGTATAGCGCCTATCGATTTGACACCAGTGTTTAGTGATTCTGAAGGCGATTCGTTAACTTATACCGTGAGTGTTTCTAATGAAGCAAAGTTAAACGGAAGTATTACTAACGGAAGCTTGATGTTAACAGCAGTTCCTAATGCCAGTGGCAGTGTTACGGTAACAGTAAATGCGACTGATGGAACAGATAGTGTTAGTGATGTGTTTACAGTAACGATAGCGTTAGTAAATGATGCACCTACTGTTCAATCAGCGATTGATAATATTTCGATTAACGAAGATGGCAGTATAGCACCTATCGATTTGACACCAGTGTTTAGTGATTCTGAAGGCGATTCGTTAAGCTATACCGTGAGTGTTTCTAATGAAGCAAAGTTAAACGGAAGTATTATTAACGGAAGCTTGATGTTAACAGCGGTACCTAATGCCAGTGGTAGTGTTACGGTGACGGTAAATGCGATTGATGGAACGGATAGTGTAAGTGATGTGTTTACGGTAACGATAGCATCAGTAAATGATGCGCCTACAGTTCTATCAGCGATTGATAATATCTCTATTAACGAAGATGGCAGTATAGAGCCGATAACTCTAAGTTCAGTATTTAGTGATTCTGAGGGCGATTCTTTAAGCTATAGTTTAGTGGTTTCTAATGAAGCAAAGTTAAACGGAAGTATTACTAACGGAAGCTTGATGTTAACAGCAGTTCCTAATGCCAGTGGCAGTGTTACGGTAACAGTAAATGCGACTGATGGAACAGATAGTGTTAGTGATGTCTTTACGGTAACGATAGCGTCAGTAAATGATGCGCCTACTGTTCAATCAGCGATTGATAATATCTCTATTAACGAAGATGGCAGTATAGCGCCGATAACCCTTAGTTCAGTATTTAGTGATTCTGAAGGCGATTCTTTAACCTATACCGTGAGTGTTTCTAATGAAGCAAAGTTAAACGGAAGTATTACTAACGGAAGTTTGATGTTAACAGCAGTTCCTAATGCCAGTGGTAGTGTTACGGTGACGGTAAATGCGACTGATGGAACGGATAGTGTAAGTGATGTGTTTACGGTAACGATAGCGTCAGTAAATGATGCGCCTACAGTACAAAGTGCAATGAGCGATATTTCGATGGATGAGGATGGCAGTATAGAGCCGATAACCCTAAGTTCAGTATTTAGTGATTCTGAGGGCGATTCTTTAAGCTATAGTTTAGTGGTTTCTAATGAAGCAAAGTTAAACGGAACTATTACTAACGGAAGTTTGATGTTAACAGCGGTTCCTAATGCCAGTGGTAGTGTTACGGTGACGGTAAATGCGACTGATGGAACGGATAGTGTAAGCGATGTGTTTACAGTAACGATAGCATCAGTAAATGATGCGCCTACTGTTCAATCAGCGATTGATAATATCTCTATTAACGAAGATGGCAGTATAGAGCCAATAACCCTAAGTTCAGTATTTAGTGATTCTGAGGGCAATTCTTTAAGCTATAGTTTAGTGGTTTCTAATGAAGCAAAGTTAAACGGAAGTATTACTAACGGAAGCTTGATGTTAACAGTAGTTCCTAATGCCAGTGGCAGTGTTACGGTAACAGTAAATGCGACTGATGGAACAGATAGTGTAAGTGATGTGTTTACGGTAACGATAGCATCTGTGAATGATGCGCCTACGCTACAAAGTGCAATTAGCGATATTTCGATGGATGAAGATGGCAGTATAGCGCCTATCGATTTGACACCAGTGTTTAGTGATTCAGAAGGCGATTCTTTAAGCTATAGTTTAGTGGTTTCTAATGAAGCAAAGTTAAACGGAAGTATTATTAACGGAAGCTTGATGTTAACAGCAGTTCCTAATGCCAGTGGCAGTGTTACGGTAACAGTAAATGCGACTGATGGAACAGATAGTGTTAGTGATGTGTTTACAGTAACGATAGCGTTAGTAAATGAT
>JBILGQ010000216.1:0-2960 GCA_044350955.1 Candidatus Marinamargulisbacteria bacterium
ATAACATGGCCTTTCTCATCAGTTATTGTAATTATAGTGTTATTAAAAGTAGACTTAATATGCGCTATACCCAGCTCTATATGTTTCTTACTTCTCTTCGTTGTTTTTTCTTTAATCATTATTTTACTCCTCTGTTACAGAGCTTATACCTTTTTCTTACCAGCAACTGCTATCTTTTTTCCTCTCTTAGTCCTAGCATTTGTATGCGTTCTTTGACCACGACAAGGAAGCTTTTTTTTATGACGATCTCCTCTAAAAGACCCTATCTCCATTAAGCGTCTAACATTTTGACCTCTTCTTCTTCTTAAGTCACCTTCAACTTCAATTTCTTGCAAAGCTGTTCTTAATTGAACAATTTGCTGCTCTGACAAATCTTTTGTCTTTAAATTCAAATCAACCTTTAAAGCATTCAAAATTCTTGCAGCTATTACTGGCCCTACACCTTGAATATAAGTCAAAGCAATAACAATACGTTTATTTTCTGGTATATCAATACCTACTAATCTAGTCAACTGAGCCTCCTAACCTTGTTTTTGTTTGTGTTTGGGATTTTCACAAATGATACGCAAAACCCCTTCTCTTCTTATTAACTTGCAATTCTTGCACATTTTTTTTACAGATGATCTTTTTTTCATAATTTTCTTCTTCTTATTATTTTTTAAGGCTTGTTATTATAGTCATATAAATTAATTTTGTTAAGCATTAATTTAACTTACTACAAATATCCTTAAAAACCACTTCAACATCTCGTTCTCCATCGACCTTAATTACATTACTTCCGTAAAAGCTTAATATAGGAGATAACTCTTCTTGATAAATTCTAAACCTCTTTTCAACTACGTCTGCTGCATCATCGTCTCTATTTCTCTTTCTTAACCTATCTAAAATATTAACTAAAGATACATCAATTAGAAAAACTTTATAGTCAACATTATAACTATTGAGCCTTTCAGTTAATTGTTTTGCTTGAAGCAAAGTTCTAGGCACCCCATCCAATATAAAATCTTGCTTGCAAAACTCTTTAGTTAACCTGGTTAGAAAAAGATCAGATATAATAGAATCAGGGACTAACTCGCCTCTGTTTGTATAAGATTTCATTTCGAGACCAATTTTAGTCTCATTTTTAATTTCATGACGAATAATATCACCCATAGTTAAAAAAGGTATTAAAAATTTATCAGAGATAAGCTGAGACTGCGTCCCTTTTCCAGAGCCAGGCGCCCCTAAAAGGATAATAGTTGTCACTTTGAAACACCTTCATAATCATGAGAAATCACAATCGCATCTACTCGTTTAATAATATCCATTGCTACACCAACCAAAATAAGCAGCGCTGTTCCACCAAGCCCCATAAAACTTGTTACCTTTGTAATATTAGCAGTTACTATCGGTATTAAAGCCACCAAGGATAAAACAACAGCTCCTATAAATGTAAGTGTAGTGATAATTTTTTCTAAATATAAAACTGTAGGAGCTCCGGGTCTAATTCCCATAATAAACCCCCCATACTTCTTAATATTATCGCCTATATCTTGAGGGTTAAATGTTATTGCTGTGTAAAAATAAGTAAAGAAAAATATTAAAATACAAAACAATACATTATAAATAATACTATTATAGTTAAAATATAGAGAAACAAAGTTGTTAATCGCATCTATATTAAGATATTGTGCAAACATTAAGGGAAATTGTAATATCGCAGAAGCAAATATTATAGGCATAACACCACTTTGAATCAATCTTAATGGAATATAAGTATTTTGAGCAGCATATACCTTACGTCCAACAATTCTCTTTGCATACTGTACAGGTATTTTTCTTTCAGCTTCCTGAACAAAAATAATTGCAACAATCATAAAAAGAAGCATGGCAACTAAAATAAATACAGATACTAAAGGAGTTCCACTTTTTACTAATAAAACTGTATTAGTAATATACATCGGTAATTGCGCTATAATACCAACAAAAATTAATATACTAGCTCCATTTCCTATACCCTTTTCAGTAACCAGTTCACCTAACCACATAACAAAAGCTGCTCCAGCAGTCAAAACACAAATAGAATAAAAAAGGAAAAAATAATAATTAATCCCAGGTAAAATAAAACTCTTAAACGTTAATGAAAAAACAAAAGCTTGAATAATTGCTATCCCTATAGCCAAGTATCTAGTATATTGAGAAATTGTCTTTCTACCAGATTCACCTTCCTCGGCTAATTCCTTTAGAGCAGGCCATACAACCATCATTAACTGAACAATAATAGATGCATTGATAAATGGTAATATACCTAATGCGAATATTGAAAACCTACTCAAAGCACCACCTGAAAAAAGATTAATAAATCCCAATACATTATTATTGCTAAAATAACTTGAAATTTGACTTATATCTACACCAGGAATAGGCATATGAGTACCAAGTCTATAAAAAAGAATTATAGATATAGTAAACAGAAACTTATTTCTAAGTTCTTGAATTGAAAAAAAAGATTTCAGAGAAAACATATTAAACGATCAGTTGATATGAACCGTTATTCTTCTCTATGCTTTCCAATGCTGTCTTAGATATCTTATGCCCAAAAATTGTGAATTTAACGTTGTTTTTATTCACAAAATTTACGTTTGATAATATTTTAAACTCAACTTTTCCACTTACTAAACCTAATTCTTTTAATGAATCCCATGTGAAAACAACATCATTAATTAATTGATCATTTAATTTGCTCAAATCTAGAATTTCAATTTCTTTCTTGAAAGATTTATTACCTGTCCCACGAAGTTTTGGTAATCTTCTATATAAAGGTGTTTGTCCACCTTCAAACCACAATCTAATGCTAGATCCGGCTCTTGCTTTTTGGCCCTTATGACCTCTACCAGCTTCGCCACCTAGACCTGATGCATTACCGCGTCCTCTTCTTTTCTTATCTTTCCTTTCTTTAGCTTTAAATTGCGATAACATGA
>JBILGQ010000217.1:0-2937 GCA_044350955.1 Candidatus Marinamargulisbacteria bacterium
GTTTGTTTTTTCAAAAACGTTTTCCTATAAAACGCGATTTTATTAAAGACGATTTTTATTCTAAAAAACTGGGCCAAGTCTTTGATGCCTATAAATATAAAATTAAGAAGCAGATAACTGAAAAACTCAAAGAAGCTAAGTAATGCTGCAGGCTTTTGATTTTTCTAGTATTGATCCGAATCAAATAAGTGATTCCTTTTTAAAAGCTTTAAAAGTTAAAGCTAGCGATAGTCCCGAACTTTTTGATAATTTCTATAGTGAGGCATTAGAAAAGGAAGATAAGATTAATCCCGTAAACGAAATAAGTAATTTGAAGACCGGTGTATCTACACTTGAACAGTTTATAGAAATCAAACAAGAGTTTAAACAAAGTTCAAACAATAATGACGAGAAAATGAGTTCAGATACGCCTATGCTAACAGACGAAACAATGCGCTTATATCAGATGATTATTAATCAAATGCAAATAAATCTAATAGCTTCGCCACTACCCAAACCTATGCAAAGTATGATTAAAGAAATTGCTCAAGTTGTATTTACTACCCCTGATAAATCGGTAGTTGAATTTCAATCTAAAGCGCTGAATGTTACTATTAAGTTTGAACGACAAGATAAAAGTGCTATAACGATTACTATAGTGGTTCCTGATGAACTACAAGACAAATTTTCTAAAGAATCAACAAATGACATGCAAAAACAATTAAAATCATTGCTGGCTTATGAAAGTATAGAGCTTAGGTTGATTGATCTATCAGAATCATTACTATATGCATCAAATGGTCGTCAGCAATCGTCTGGTCAACAACAGCAATCTGAAGAAGAATTAGGTGATGAGAATGAGGAGGAAGCGACTAATGAAGAAATTCTTGCAGTTTAACATATTTGTTATAGTTACAGCATTAATTTTTTCTTATATGGCTACGGTTGCTGTTGGGGCTACTTTTTTAGATTTAGCTAATCCAGTAAATACAAGTACTGAGATCGCCAATGTTAATATGAATTCAAGCTTCACCATGGAATTACGCGATTATTTATTACCAAAATATCAATTTAAAGAGTTATTTTATTATGTTTATGATAAAAAAAGTAAATCATATATAAAGAAAGTGGGCCGAGTGGTGAATATAAAAAAAATGGATCTAACCGAAGGTACTGTGTTTTTATTTGTTTTTGACACTGGTTCTGAGGCAGTAATTAACTTTAAAGCCAGCAAATTATTACGTGATCAAAAACTTAATTTAAGGCCAAAATTAAGTTCAGAAATGTTGATGGCAGCGAAAAGTTTTCAAAATACTACAATGACTATGATGGGGAGTCAGTCGTCAAATTCTTCACTGTTAAGTGACTTAGAAAAGAACAAAGACACTTATAATAAAAAAAATGCCTTTACGAGTAGTGAGACTGTTCTTTATACTGACCATAAAGGAAATCTAAAAGTAAGCCAATTTCAACTAGATATTGATGGCATTTCTTTAATAGATGATACTCCGGTTGAGATTGGAGATGTAGTGATGTACGATTTAAGTGAACTTTATGAAAGGATTAAAGATGAAAAAAAAGAGTAAGTTTTTTTATTCTAGCTTAATAAAACTTGGGATTGGCTTGGGCGATTGGACTAAGTTAAAACCGGCTAATGAGGCTTTAGACTCTATCGAAATATCTTCTGTAGATACAAATAATTTTGATTTTTTATCAAAAGAAGAGTTAAAAGATGCGCACATAATTCATTATGCGCTCTCTGATTTGATTTCGACGCATTTTTCTAAAGACATGAATGTAAAAGTTGAGTTGCATACGGTGATGATGACTCAAATGAGTTATGTTGATTTTATTCAGTCTGTAAATTCCAATGTGT
This sequence comes from Candidatus Marinamargulisbacteria bacterium, assembly GCA_044350955.1. Lineage (GTDB taxonomy): Bacteria > Margulisbacteria > Marinamargulisbacteria > JBILGQ01. Next base: position 1,856 of record JBILGQ010000217.1, read on the forward strand.
TTCAAGTCGAAATGGGAATTCCTGATTTTGGGAATATTCATGTTATTTTTGGTGCCAATCTGGCGTCATTAATGGTAAACCGCTTAGTGGGTGGCAAAGGGTCACATGAGACTGTTGAGCAGTTTAATGACCTTGAACGAGATATTTTGCATACTCAATTTAAAGAGATTTCGCCTTATTTTCAGAAAGTATGGAATGATATTTTTGATATAAATACGGCATCGATTACCCTTGATTCTGGGAATTATAAAGTGGATAAAGGGATTTCGCAGCGCGAGGCATTTGTTATATTTACATTTTATTTATATTTTGGTGGCGGAGAATTGTATCGTTTTATGGTGGCCATGCCAACAGAAGTACTAAGGCGATTTATTACAGCTAATTCCAAAAAAGCAAGAACGATACAGCAGCAAATTGCTTTAAAAGACTCAACTTTGAAAAAAATTGAATACGATGTGGTGGCTCAACTTGGGGCGTCAAACCTGACAATGGGGGACATACGATCTCTTGAAGTTGGTGATGTTGTGCCTTTAGCAAATACACTAGATCAGCCTATAACCTTATTTATTTCAGATAAAGTGAAATTATTTGCTCAACCATGTGTTCGGAACAATAAATTGGCTTGCCAAGTGATTGGTATTGATCATGAAGACGAGATTCCAATAAAGCTTGTACCCATGAAGGTATTGGGCGATGAAACGGCGAGCATGCAAAATCTAGACACCCCTAAAAGCGTTATCAAGAAAGTTCAGACAATAAAAGTAACAGAAAATTTAGCGGACCCGAAATTAGTCAACAAAGCAGCTGTAAGCAACGAGGCTAAAATCGATTTTTCTGATAAGTATCAAGACATACCAATGCAGTTTGACCTTAACACAATTAAAGAGAGCGAGATGGATTTTGATTCTAGTTTAGAAGAAGACATGAGTGAGATAGAAGAAACGTTAGCAGATCAGTCAAATTTTGCGCTTGATAGTCATTTAGATAGTGATGCAGAAATTGATGAGACTGATGATAATATAATTGAAGAAAATAATAATTTAGATGCAGATGACGAAGATGATAGTGATGAAAATGATAGT
>JBILGQ010000218.1:0-2935 GCA_044350955.1 Candidatus Marinamargulisbacteria bacterium
AATAAATAGCCTAAAAAATTAGTCAGAATAGCTGAGCTCATAAATACCTGATCTTACATAATCAAAAACTTGTTTAACTTCTTCTGTAATTTTACCATACCTATCTTCAATTTCCTCTTTAATCTGCTGTAACTCCTGTATCGAAATACACTTATAAAAACGAATATATAGGGCTACTCTCTGCCTTGGATCAGATATATACGACTCTGGAATCATCATAAAATTAGCATCTAAATCAAGCCATTCCACTTCCTTTTTTCGACCTAATTTTTCACTTATCGCTTCATTAATTAATTTGCAATATAAATTAAAGCCCACACTAATTATATGTCCGTGTTGCTCTTTACCTAATACGTTACCAGCACCCCGAATTTCAAGGTCTTTCAAAGCCAAATCGTGACCAGAACCCAAGGCCACATATTCTCTTATTGCTTCTAAACGGTCTATTGCTTTTTGTTGCAATTGTTTGTCTTTAGTATAAAATAAATAAGCATAAGCTTGCGTACTACTTCTGCCAACTCGCCCTCGTAATTGATGAATTTGAGATAAGCCATAATTTTCAGCTTCATCAATAATAATTGCATTCGCATTCGGTATATCAATACCGTTTTCAATAATAGTACTCGATAATAACAAATCACATTTTTTATCTAAAAAATCTTGTAACACTTGTTTAATTTGACCTTCAGGCATTTGCCCATGCACAATAGCAATACGACAGTTAGGGCATAATTTTTTCAAAAACTTAGCCTTTTTATCGATACTAATTACTTTGTTATAGACATAAAATAATTGCCCACCTCGTGCCATTTCATTGTGTATCGCTTCTTCTATTTCTATTTCGTTAAATGGTTGAACAGTTGTTAACACGGGGCGTCTTAATTTAGGAGGAGTTTTAATCAACGAGCAATCTTTAGCACCACTTATTGACTGGTACAAGGTTCTTGGAATCGGCGTTGCACTCACCGAAATACAGTCTATGATCGATTTAAGTTGTTTCAGATGTTCTTTATGCTTTACACCAAAGCGTTGTTCTTCATCAATTATCAACAAACCTAAATCAAAAAAAACAATATCTTTTGATAATAATCGATGCGTTCCTATTACTAAATCACAGGCCGCATTTTCAAGCTCTTCTACTGCTTTAGACTGCTCTTTTTTATTATAAAAACGCGATAAACACTTAATAATATAAGGTGTATTTTTTAAACGTTTTTTAAACGTTTTATAATGTTGTTCCGCTAAAATAGTCGTTGGCACCAACACGGCAACTTGTTTATTGTTCTCTAATGCTTTTAATGCTGCACGTACTAGTACTTCCGTTTTCCCGTAACCAACATCGCCGCATAACAATCGTTCCATTGGCCTATCTGATTCCATATCTCGTTTTATATCAGCTAAAACTGTTTTTTGATCGTCTGTAAGCTGATGTTCAAATTCATTTTCTACCTCTAACTGTAGTACAGTGTCTTCAGAAAAAGCAAAGCCTTTTGCTTGTGATCTCTCTTGATAGGCAATAAATAATTCTTCGGATAATTTCGAGGCATCTTCTATCGCTTTTTTAACACGTGTTTTCCATTTTGTTCCGGTTAAACTATCAAGCTGAGTACTTTCATCACTTTTTTTGTAAGAATGAATAATATTTAATTGTGATAAAGGCACAAAAATTCTATCGTTATTTTTGTACTCTATTTCAATATATTCTCCTTGAATATCACCAAAAGTCCTGTAGCTCAAACCCTTATACAAGCCAATACCGTGATTTTCATGAACAATATAATCATCAGCTCTAAACTGTGATACAAGCCTCTCATCATGATTAACATCTTGTTGTTTAAATTTATGAAAGGGATAACTTTCGTCAAAATGACCTAATTCTATAGTAGTAATAGTGCTAACAGAACGTTGATTATGCGCAAAAAAACTACTCATTCTATCAATATAATCCAAGTCATATTCGATTCTAACCGGATTTATGGCTTTAGCCGGATAAATATCTACTACATTACCACGAACAGAAAATTCACCTGGCTCTAATACCATAGGCACACGCCTATAATTTAAGTTAAGTAAATTTTCTAATAATACTTGTAATGAATATCGTTGTTTATGCTTTAGTTGAATTTTGTTCATATAACACCGTATAAGCCACACTGACATAAGTAATTTTAGCTTGTAAAAAATGACTTTGAATTAAACGCGATAGCTGCAACATAGTCGCCCCACTCGTTACAATATCATCTACTAATAATATATGCATCTTAGTATATTTCTCAAGAGTAACTGGCTTTAATTCAAAAACATGGTTCAAACTCTTTTCACGCAGCTCTTTTGTTTGTTCAAATAAATGAGAGGTATTTTTTAATCGTTTCAACAAATCAAGTTTTGGAATTTCTATAGCGTGAAACAGCTCTGAGAACAACTCATCAACCACATCAAAGCCTCTGCTACTTAAGCGTGTTTTATGATAGGGAACCTGCACCCAAAAATCCACTCTATCTAGCTGTTTTATTAATACCTGTGCCTGTGTGTTTAGTTTTTCTTTTAATATTAATAATGCGTCATAATTTAGATGAAATTTTATAGCATGGAAAATCGACTTTAGCTCGCTATCATATTGTGAAAAGTAAAGGTGTTTACCTTGATTAAATGTGCGTGAAGTAAGTTCAAGTTTTATCTTATTTTCACAGTCTCTACAAAGCGACTTACCCGGCTTTTCGCAACAAATGCAAGCAGCCGGGAGTAATAATAATAATAATTTTTTTAAATAAATCTTAATTACGATAAACTAATTAAATCATTAATAATTTGCTCGCGTTTTTCAACTTTAAAAGAATGACTGTTTGATTGATTTCCAATTTTTTCTAGTTGATCGAGCAAAACTTTTCGGTTCTGTGATTTTTCTAAATCATTTTTTAACACTTGTTTTTGTTGC
>JBILGQ010000219.1:0-2906 GCA_044350955.1 Candidatus Marinamargulisbacteria bacterium
CCCATCGTTGCCGAATCTATTCATAAATCTGCTCCTATATTAATGATTGGTGGCGGAATATTTTTAGTGTTTTTATTTTTTCACTGGCTCTTCTTAGAGAAAAAAACTTTCGGTCTTGTCGGAGAGCAATTCTTTTATAAGCAAGGCGTTTGGTTCTATGCTGTTGTATCGATTATACTAGCCGTTACCGTATGGGCCGCGCTTAAAGTAAACACAAACATGGCATTCGGAGCCGTAATTGGCTCAACAGTATTCTTTATAACTCACGGATTTAAAGAAAATGCCGAAAAAGCCGAGCATGAACTGTTACACGGCAGCAGTAAAAAATCAGACATCAGCAAAATTCTTTATCTTGAAGTCATTGATGCGACATTTTCTATCGACGGCGTTTTAGGTGCTTTTGCTTTTACTTTATCTGTTCCTCTTATTCTTATAGGTAACGGAATCGGAGCCTTAGTATTACGACAGTTGACTATCTCTAATATTGATAACATCAAAAAATATATTTATCTTAAAAATGGTGCGATGTATTCGGTGTTTTTTTTAGGACTTATTATGATGTTACACGCCTTTCATTTTAATATTCCAGAATGGGTATCGCCAGTTGTCACCATTTCTGTTGTAGGTTATTTCTTATTAAAATCTCACTTTCACAACGCAAGAAATAAATAAATAAATAAAAAATATAACTGTTAATAAAATAATATTGACATAACTCAAAGTCTAAAATATTCTCTTTTCAAAAAAAAAATTAAAGGTGAATTATTATGTCAATCTCTCCCACGGGCTCTCCGGCCTCTTCAAGATCATCAAGTCCATGGCCAAATTCAAGCTCTTCTTCATCATCAAAAACATCAAGATCTAGCTCTCCAAAAAGGGAATATGACTCAGACTGCTTCTCAGATGGCTCCCGAAGCAAAAGCCCCTCAAGATCTTCAAGCCCAAGTCCAAGCCCAAAACTAACACCACTTCCTTCAAGACCAGCAAGCCCTGCTCCTGCTCAACATCAACCAACAACGCATGCAAAACGTCCAGCAGCTGAAATATCTGGCGGTCCCACTTTCCAACCTAAATTCGTCCAAAAAACTCAGTCATCTATTAATTTTGGAGGATTTGATACCGACGATGAAGCAAGCTCTTCAGACGACGACAACTCGGCTCCTCCCACTAAACCAATTCTTTCTAATTTAGGTCCCTTTAAAATAAACCAACAATTATTACGTAACTTTCAAAGAGAACTTTTAGGCTTGGCACCAACATGGACTCAAAACTCTAGCAATCCAGATCAAGATTCAGATCAAGATTTAAATGACCCTGATTTAGCTACGGCTCTATCTTTCTCTCAACAACATGAAAATTTCAGATCTCAAGAAGACGATCCTAGTTTACTGGCTGCTCTTGCCTTGTCTTTACAAGAAAGCCAAGAATCTGGCTCTATAGGCCCCAATAAAATAGACGGTGTTACGACTCAGATTGTTTCAGGAGATGGAAACTGCTTTTTTCATTCCCTAGCTGTATTATTACAAGAAAAAAAAGAACCTATCCCTAATTTTGACGCCACAGATATCACTCACGAAACCCTAAGAGAGTTTTTTGCTCCTGATTCTACAGATAGAGAATGGGTATCTACAGACGCTATTCATGCCGTAGCAAAAAAACTTCGCCCAGGCACTCTACTATCAATGATTGACACCAGAAACCCTCGAAACGGATTTTATATGATTGCATATCACGACCTACAAGGAGAAACCTCTGTTTATGAAGTCGTAGATGGTATTATTCCCGAAATAGCCCTCGGTGAAATCTCACTCTACTTACCACTGCAGTTTACCGGAAATCATTTTGACCCCATTTTAAATCATGACAGATTTGAAAACGGACTAATTAATAAAGCCTCTCAAGATGTATGCACAGCCCCTATCGCCGCTTCTTCAATTGCCGGCGGCGGAGGAAGTGGAGGAAGTGGAGGAAGTGGAGGCCGATAAACTCTATCTTTTGTTTAATAAAACCAAGAGACAGACACTTGTTTAAACTGGCAGCGAACCGTATAATAAACTTTCTATCTGTGCGGCTGTGCTATAGAAAATAAAACAAATTTTTAAGGAAACAGGACAACATATGACTAGGAAGGAATCAAAATTTAAAAAACAAAGACGTCTTGGTGTACTATTACCAGGTTTAGGCGATAAAAAAGCAAAAGGCGCTTTATCGAAACGTCCATATCCCCCCGGCCAACACGGCCCTGAAAATAGACGCAGAAGCTCTGAATACGGAGTGCGTTTAAAAGAAAAACAAAAATTACGTTACCACTACGGTTTAAAAGAAAAGCAATTAAAAACCATGATCTTAAAAGCAAAACGTAAAGAATCCAACTGGATGAATGCCTTTACAAGCTGTGTAGAACGTCGTTTAGATAATCTACTATTTAGAGCCGGTTTCTTCCCAACTATTCCTGCTGCAAGACAAGCTGTTGTTCACGGACATGTTTTAGTTGACGGAAAAAAATGCGATATTCCTTCAGCTGTAATTGTTTTAGGCTCTGAAATTAGCTTAAAGAAAAAAATGAGCGATAACGTTCTAGTAGTTCAAACAAAGAAAGAACCTACATTAGAACTGCCTCATTTTATAAAAGTAGAGCTTAATAAAGATAAAATAGAAGTGATTACTGTAATTGATATGCCGCTTATACAAGACATACCATTTGAGTTCGAACCACAGTACGTTATCGAGTATTACGGAAAATTAAAGTAAGCGAATCATTCAAAAGAAGCGTTTAGACTTACTATTAGTAGACAAACATTTAGCCTCATCTCAGGATGAGGCTTCTGTTTTAATACGACTCGCTAAAGTTATCGTTAATAATGAAAAAATTGTAAAACCTGGCACTCTGGTAAAAGAAAATGCAA
>JBILGQ010000220.1:0-2900 GCA_044350955.1 Candidatus Marinamargulisbacteria bacterium
ATCTTACATCTGGGATAAAGTGCGGGCAAGTGATTGTGTTGCGATAGCTGCTTAATACGATTAGTTTGTAAATTAAGTTAAAAATATAGTTAAATTTTGTTAATTAATCAGTAAAATATTTTTAAAATATATAAAATGACGATAGAGCCAATTTTGTAAATTTATCACAAATAATTAAGTTAAAAAAAAATTTTTGACTATTTAATTTTTTGTATTATACTAGAAATGTTATCAAAAAAAATTCAAATATAAGCTTTCAATTTTGAAGGTTGTTTTTTTAAACTTATTTAAAAGGAGATAGTTTATGTCAATCGCCATGCGCGGATTATCAAGAGCTGTTCAATCAGCAGTACGAGTCGTTCAGAGGAATGGCAGACAGGTAAGTTCTATACCATCTAAACCAAATTTGTTACCAGAAACAGAAGGTGGTTTTACCGTTGGCGCTCAATTAAAAACTAGAGATCCAAAAGTGACAGTGCATGGTTTGCAAATTGGTGGTACTTATAAATCGCCAGATCTTGAAGGATTGCGACAAGGGTTTGAGAATTACATGACTAGAGGGGTATTTGGTTACGGGTTTTCGCTTAATGATCAAGATAAAGCCCAGCTCGCTAAAATTCCAGAGGGTATATTTTGGGGTTTTGACGCTTCGCGATTGCACCCAGAAACAGCGTTTATTGTTGATACCGCAAAGTCAAACGGCGAGACTTTTTTTCAGGCGCATATTCATGAAGGATCGGTAGTGCATGTTACGGAACCTCTTTATCAACCGACTGCTTATCAATTGCATCAACGCGCTGGCATTATTATTAAAGCATATTCTATTAATAATAATCATTGTGTAGATGACGTGTTAAGACGCATGATGCAGGCTGTAAAAAATAACCCTAAACAAAAGCATCATATGATTTTTCAAACAGCGAATCCAAATGGAACTGGGATATCGAAAGAGATAGGGCTTGAATTGGCTGAATTTTTAAAAGAGGGGCATTTAACATCAGCTTTTGATGAAACTGGAATATATCCCCAAGGTCTACAAGAAACTGTGTCTCCTGTTGTGCTTAGTGGTTTGTTAGAACTTTCTTTAGGAAGTCATACAGTGGTGGGCTTAAATACATCGGCAAGTAAATTTCCGATGGCTATGCCTAGCCGGCGTGCTGGGTTGATGTTGTCTAATTCGTCTGTGTTAGCAAAGCAGTTTAATAATACCAGAAGTATTGCTGACGGTTTGGCTGTAGAACAGTTAAAAGCATCTGTTGACTCTTTTATTACACGATTACCAGATTGTAAAGAAGCATTAGATTCAGCAAAGCGTTTAAGTGCTATATTAGAATCTAAGGGTTTTATTACGTCTATTTCGGGCGGCAAAGAGCCGAAAGCTGGGATGTTTATGCTAGATGTAGGGCCTTTAATAGAAGATGCTGGCTTAACGGATTTAGAAATTCAACATAAATTAATTTTTGGGCATCCTGATATTGCCGTTGGGTCTCTTTCGAGTGATTTTTTTTATGTGCCTGGATCAACTAATAGTGTGCAACCGGGCTTAAGACTGGCTACTGTTGGCATTAAGCCTGAATGTTTTGATCAGCTTGAGGCAGATTTGCTTAGGGTATTAGATCCGAAATTTTTAAGAAGAGATAAAAAAAGTAAATAAAAATTAAACAGAAATTAAATAAAAGGGGTTGTTATGAGTTTAATCTTAAGAGGAGTTGTGTCTCGTTTAGCAACAGTGTCTAATACAGGAAAAAGGGCTTTAAGTATGCTAGGTGGAACTATTGTACCAGTGAATGAACAAGTGTTTATTGCCGGTGCCGGATCTATGGGGCTTTTATTTGCGCATTTGGCTCATTTACAAGATCCAGGGAAGTCTATTCCGGTGATGACCGCTCGTCCATTAAACAAATTTGTCATGAGGGTTTCTGGTGAAGATCATGACATTCCTATTTTGCCTATTCATCCTGATTCTGTAGGTCATTTTGATATGGGAGATCGATCTATTATTGTGTCTAGTACGGTTGATAGTTTGATGGCTTCAATTGCTCGATTAGGTCAGGTTAATCCTGAAAAAATATTTGCTGCTACAAATAGTGTGTTGCCTCGTGAGGGATTTTTTAAACGAACAGCAATCATTCCTCAAAATATGAATCAACTTTTAATTAAAGCAGGTGTGAATAGCCGCATGGAAGCTAACGCGCAGATCGGGGAATTAAAGTTCTTAATTGAAACATTGGTGGGGCCTGAAGGAGCTGCTTTGCCGGCAATTTTTGGAGATAGTATTAAAGTTCTATCGGCATCTGATCATGCTAAAGCGGCTGTTAATAAATATTTTGCTAATGCAAATAATATGATTGGGGCTTTGCAAACTTTGTCTAGAAATGACGGGCATTTTGTGAGTTATCCTGAAACGGCAAATGATGAAAGACTACGGGTTCAGTTGGTTGGTCTTTTGTCTGAATGTATGCCTCTTGCTAAATTAGTAAATGGGCCAGAATTTGAGGGTGTTGTTAGGGGATCTCTTACTTATTCTGCTAACGCCTTTGTAGAGGGTAGGGCTCATATTGCGTCTACTGTTGCTGCTTTGCCTGATGCAGATAAGCGTTTGGATGTAGCCATGTTTGCTCATACCGTACAGTATTTACCTGTTGGCTCGAGTATACATAATTTAGGAATACAGGCATTAGTACTTCAAAAACAACTTGTGCGACAGCAGAAAGAACAGGCCCTTAACAGTGTAACTGAGTCGGTTTTAAACAATCGTATTCAGCAGTTAGCCAATCAGGCTTTGGATGTAGCCTATAAAACAGGACAGCCCTTTATGGAAGGGCTCCAGCCAGTTATTTCAGATGTTCTTGCAAAAGCGCCTCGATTTTCATCTAAGGTCTAATTTTGGCGTATCTAGC
>JBILGQ010000221.1:0-2887 GCA_044350955.1 Candidatus Marinamargulisbacteria bacterium
ATGGTAGCCAAAACCCAAAGAAATATAGCAGTAAAAAAAATATTAAACAACAATTTAATAAATTTAATTTTAATAAATCTACTAACCAACCAACCAACATAACCTAATAAAGCAATGTAAAAATATTTATTTAAAAATAACCAAAAAAATCCCAAAATAAAAACCCATAATAAAACACCAAAAAGAATTGAAATCCAATTCCTAGATGATTTTGCAATCGGAGTTAATGGTTGTATAATATTAGAGGTATTTGATTCGCTAAATATTAATTCTTTATTTTTTATTTCATTTATTGAATTACTGTAAATATTACTATTTATATCATTGTCTATTTTTTGAGATTTGTTTATACCGTTAGTTTGTGGATTAGAGATTTTATTTAAAGTTTTAACTGTTGGAATTTCAATTTTAAAATAAATTGTTCCAGTTAACTCAATAAAATCATTTTTTATATATCCGTTAGTAACATTATCAAGTTTGAAATCTTTAATAATAACTTCATGTAATTCGCCCTCAAAATAGTATTCTTCAGATATTGGTATAAAAAATTCAGGTGCATTTTTTCTCCAAAAACTTTTTGGTTTTATTTTTTTTGTATAATAAAAATCTCCAATTTTTTCATTTTCAACTGTATATGAAGGAATGACTTTTATTTCATTAATATGAATATAAGACCATTTGAAATTATAAAAATTATATTTTCCTTCGCTAAAAACTAAATCTTTAGTTTTAGAAACACCAACAAAGTTTCCCTTAAAATATTTATAACTTTTAATCATTTAGTTATTCTCTCTTTTAATACGTTCTTTAGATTGTTCAACCTTTTCAGTCTCAGATAGCTTAACTTCAACGCGTCTATTCATTGTTCTGCCCTCAGGAGTTGCATTACTAGCTCTTGGTTCTGATTCACCCTTTCCAACTGCTTTAATTCTGTTGCCATCAATTCCTAAATTAATTAAATATTGTTTAACACTTTCTGCTCGATCTTGGGATAGTTTTAGATTGGTTTCAAACTCACCTGAATCATCTGTATGACCAATAATTTCAGCTTTAATTTGTTCGTTTTCTAATAAATGTTTTCCCAATCTATCAAGGTCTGATTTAGAAGTATTTAATAATATAGCTTTGTTTTTTTCAAATTGTACATTTGGTAAACTTACGACACTAATTTTTGTTTTCGTAGTTTTGTCCTCATATATGATTGTATCTTTTTTGATAATTGTATCAATTTTTGTTTTGTTAACTTCTATGTATATAGTATCATGGATAATCTTCGTATCTGTTGTGCTTTGATGTTGATTTTCATTACATTTCCCTAAAAACACACACCAAATTAACCAAAATATAAAGCCTATTGCTAAAAGTAAGGACAAACAACCACAACCAAATTGAGAACACCCACTACTTGTACATCCAGATGGCAACATTGGATTTAAGCAACCCGCATTAGGCTCTTGATTATTGATTAAATTTTTATTAAATACTTTTGATGAAAATCGATTAATAAATTCTTTAATCCATGAATTCATATTAAAAATAGTTGAGAAAATTGGTTTAAAAATGGAAGTCAACCAAAATAAACACCCACTATTTTCCGACAAGTTAAAGATGTCATCATTTAATTTATCATTAGATGCATCAATAATTTCTTTGTTATTTTCATCATATTTTGTAATAATTTTACAATACGCTATCCCACTAATTTTTCCGTGTTGGTTAATTGGAGAGGATGATAAAAAATTATTTCCATTTGTATTGTTTTCATTTAAAACTTTTTCAAAATCTTGTATAGCTGAATCTGAATTATCATCTTTTAAAAGTAATAATATTTCTGTAGCAAAATATCTTGCATCTTTCTGATCTTTTAATTTAAAATAAAATTCTATTGGGTATAAGTCTCCTTTTTGATGAATAAATGAATTAGATTCTATTTGTTCAGTTAAAGGGAAATTATCAACTTTAATTACATCTGTAAATCTAAATCTTTCCTCCAATTTTATTTTTGAAGATTTATACTTAGAGCTTATTGATTGTTTATTTAAATCAATAAATTGACACTCTAATATTCCTTTATATATTGTTATTTCTTCTCTCAATTTATTTTGTACTAAAAAAATTAATAAATTCTATCGAAGATAGTTTTTTTTGTGATGTTTTATGATCTTTCATTTTAGAATTGAAAGGAGGATCAGTGTAAATAGAATTTTCTTTTAATGATTCATAATAATCAACTATCTTTTTGTTATTTAAGATTGACTTATATCTTTTCTGTAAATTATTTTTAATTTCTAACTCATTCTTAATATAGTTATCTAAAACAATTTGGGTGTATAATTTGTTGGCTAAAATATAGTAATTATTATTGGGATTAAGCAGTAGATATTTTTGAAAATGACTCAAAATGAACAAAGAAACGACTAAGATTAATACATATATGAAAATATTTGTATTACTTATATATTTGTATGATAGAATTAAAAAATTTTTATCTGCTAATTTTTTTTCAAAATTTATTATTTCGATTTGTCTTGTTTGGTCTAATTCTGACAAAATATCTTTTTTGAGTCTTAATTCATTTTTTAATTCTTTAGTATAAATTTCATTTTTATTTAATACAATTTTCTGATTAAGAACTTTTATTTTTGAATCAAATAGAATGCTTGTGTTTTTATATTTTCTATTCCAATTTTCTTTGTAATCATAAATTAATTGATTTCTTTTATTGGTATTAATTTTATCAATTTCATTATCTCTAAGAAAACATGAAAAGGGTAATACAATAAAGAGAACAAGTATACAGTTTATTATTAGTCGTGTAAAAAATTCAAAAGAAAAAACATTAAAAAATAAAAAAAGTAATTTTTTAATTTTAGAAATAAAAGCATTT
>JBILGQ010000222.1:0-2882 GCA_044350955.1 Candidatus Marinamargulisbacteria bacterium
ATTTACGGCATTGTACAAAGCTTAGGTTTAGACTTTATGAATTGGAGCACGTCTCCGGTAAATCGTGTATTTGCCTGTATTAATAACCCTGTGCATTTTTGTGCCTACGTTGCCATGATTGTACCGATAGGGGTTAGTTTATCGCATTATTTTTTAGATCGCTTCGAGGACAAACAGTCCAATAAACACAATCGCTACGTAGCACCTATTCTTAGCACTATTCTAGGAATACTATTTTACAATCTACTGTTTATGGGTGAATTTGTAGCTTATCTGCAATACATTTTACTAAGTGTTATTGGTGCATATGTACTTAGATTATACAAAGATATTATACCTAGCAAAACCGCTTTATCTGCCCTTTTAGCTTATATTGCTGGCGTTTTTTTGCTCACCTATTTTTCACTACTAGGCATATCTCCCATACAAGTAGTGGCTTTGGTATTCACTTTAATCGTATATTTTTGCGCATCCGCCTACTCTAATAAACAATTACTGTTATACAGGCTTTCTACCTGCTGTGTACTAATTGTATTTTACTCGATGTTTCTATCTTATTCCCGAGCAACTTTAATTGGCTTTTCTGTTTCGATGGCATTGTTTTACCAATTATTCTTTCTTGAAAAAACAAGTAATAAGCTGCAAATTTACAGTGTTATCTCTTTATTTTTTGCCAATCTTATATTAATTTTTTCGTGTATATTCAAATTGCATCAATACGCATTTATAATAGATGCAGCTACTCTGGTACTGTCTTATTTATTGTTACACTATTCAAGCAAAACCTCGTTAAAAAAATCGGCACAACTAGCAATTCACGCGCCTATTTACATTGCCCTTCTAGTTATATTTAAATCAACAAACATGCTAACTGCTTGCAGTTCATTGCTGGTCTTAGTTTTGTATATGTATTATTTCAAAGCTAAGCTTAACAGAACGTTTATATATAATTCTTTCATACTATTTATTTTTATGGGCTTATGTTTTTTTGCAACACAATTCTCTTATATCGGTTTTACTTTATTACTTATACTTTTATTAAAAGAGTACTATTTTAAACAAGAATCAGAAAATAAAAATTTCTTCCAGATTTCCTTAACCTTGTTCTCATTTCTATTTATAGTGGCATTTTCAGTATACCCCGTATTATTTAATAAACTTAGCGAACAATTTGCCATCCTTTATCAGTATCCACCTTTGCTCATGCTTTTGCTTTTTGTCTTAAGTATTGCCCTAATTTTGTTTCAACTATATCCCTCTCAAAAAAAATTAACGATTGCAGCAACAGTACTAATCACGTCAAGCTTACTTACAGGTTCATTCTTTTATGGGGCTAATACCTATCAAACTGAATCTAGCGTAACTAAACGCAGTACCTCTGATAATATCGAGGTTAGAATGGGAAGCTTAGCACAAGACACCTCGTCAAATGCCAGGCTTTACATGTGGAAATCGCTACCTCCGTGGTTGTTAGACTACCCTATTTTTGGATCTGGGCCAGATACCATTCGTTTGCTGTACCCTGTTTATAGACATCCTAAATATGGCGATGCAGAAGGCGGGCACAACTTTACACCAGACCGCTTACACAACGAGTACATTAATACATTGGCTACATTAGGAATTCTTGGTTTTATTGTAAAATATGTGTTTTTATTCGGCATTTGGTATCTTATCTTAATTAAATTATTTAATAAGCATATCGGATCCTCAAAGAAACTAATTATCATGGGAGCAATTTGTGCGCCGACTATTTATTCCGTACAGGTTATTTTTAATTTTGGTGTTGTGGCTACCTTATTTTTGTTTTACTTTTTAATGGGCCTTGGCTTAAGCTTTGTAAACGATGAGTACACCAAAGAATAAAACTGTACAGGTTCAACTTAAATTATCAAAAGGCTCTTGGGGCTTAATTGCTTTGTACACACTAATTTTAAGCATCGTTGTTCCCTTGTGCCTATTTCCACTGTTGGCAGAATTGCACTATAGAAAAGCCTATTTATATAGCAATGAAGGTACTATTTATAACTTTAGATTTATACATCGCTTTGAATATGCCTTTCAGGAATACGAAAAAGCCATCACTTATTTTCCGTGGGAAAATCAATACATCATGGAATATGTGAAAGATTTAGACAGCTATGCTAAACGCATCACAAACCAAGAAGAACAACTGGCTATTTACACTAAAATAACGACTTTATTAGATCGACTCATTTTTATAGATCCCTATAATCCTTGGTATCGTTCCAAATATACAACCATATCATTTGATTTATATCGCTTAACTAAAGATACTAACTATATCAAAAACTCTATAGAACAAAATCGTATTGCGGCATTCTTAGACTATGAAAACCCCATTTTTTTACTTAACTATGCGTCTATACTGCATCAAAACAGATATTATTCTGAAGCTTTTTATTATTATAAAAAAACCATTGATATCGATCAAAAACGCTACCCACAGGCCTTTATAAATATAGCCGAACTATACAGACGATTCGGGCACAACGACTTAGCCTATGAGCATTACATAAAAGCACGTGACATCCAACTAAACAATAATGTACCTATAAACGAAAAACTAGATAGCACAATTATACTATTTTTAATTGAAGAAAAAGATTTTAAACAAGCAGCAACCTTTATTAACGACTATCGCTTAATAGAAAGTGATAACCCTTTTACACTCGCCGGAACAGCTATTTTTTACTACACCCAAAATTATTATACTACTGCCATTGCTCTATTCGAAAAATATCTAGAACTATCTCAACAAAGACAATTAATGCCTGAAAAACAATTAACTGCTCTTTATTTAATATCCTTAAAGAAAAACAACGAACACCAGAAAGCCTCTGATCAAGCTAAATTTTTCT
>JBILGQ010000223.1:0-2880 GCA_044350955.1 Candidatus Marinamargulisbacteria bacterium
TAAACTAACCCCTATCGGTACAATCATGGCAACGTAGGCACAAAAATGCACAGGGTTATTAATACAGGCAAATACACGATTTACCGGAGACGTGCTCCAATTCATAAAGTCTAAACCTAAGCTTTGGACAATGCCGTAAATAGAAGAAATACAGGTTGAGAATAACAAGAGTAAATAAATAATTAAGCGATAAGCGGTGCTATTGATTAATTTAGCTACCATATAAAATAACATTAGATAATTGAGTGTAGTAGCAAGCCCTTCCCAACGATCGTAAGACCCTACTAGGGCAATAATAATTGATTCAGAAAAGAAAATAGACAATAAATTGGCTAATATCCACGCAAGCATAGGGATTTCTAAACCGATACGTCTAAATTTATAGCCAAAAATAATATAACAATCTTTGTCTTCTGGGTCTAAGTTGTTTTCTTTTAATAGCAAACTTTTAATCATCCAAGCGCCATAAACAATTAGAATAACTAGACGTAATACTAGCAGTTTATTTACTTCGAATACTGATCGTGTCAATGAGGTAAATAGTAAAGGAATTCCCATCGATAGTATAATAAAGTTCACTAAAAAAAAGCGATCAAAGAAGCGATTAAATTTTTGTAGAGTAACTTTCATGTGAGTTGGTAGTTTATCATAGTTATTATCTGAATTTCTATAAAAATCACCTGTTTTGGATTTTATTTTCGAAATAGTTCTATGTACTGATTGACTATGGTTTGTAAGTTTAATTCGTGTTTGCTTAAGTGGTGGCAATTTTGATGCATATTGTTACGTAATTGCTTATCTTTATATAAGGTCATCACTTGTTGAAAGCAGCGTTCAACATCGCCAGGTAAAGCGGTAAGGCCTAGTTGATGGTTGTTAATTAGCCGTGACATTTCGCAGTGATCATTCATTACAGCAAGAATAGGTAACCCTGCGGCAATTAAACCCACTGTTTTAGAGGGGACTGATAAGCCTGTATTTTCGTTGTTTAGACTTACTAGCCCACAATCGAAACTATGTAAGAGAGCTGATAGTTCCTCTCGTTCTACGTAAGGCAAAAAATGACAGTTTGTTAATTTTTGATCGATCGTAAATTGTTGCGCCCATTTTTTTTGATAGCCTTCGCCCACAAATACAAACTGAATATCTGGGCTTGATAAACAGCGTTTTGCTGTTAATAAAAAGGTTTTAATGTCATGAAAACGGGCCATGTTGCCCGAGTATCCTAAAATAAAGCTGTTTTCTAAGTTCCAAATTTTTCTGAAATTTTTTGGCGATTTTATGTCTTCAATGTTTTTGTTATCGCACCAAATAGGAATGTGACGTATGTTATGAGGAGTTTTCTTATAATAATAGGCCAAGCGATCTTGCATACAACGCCCTATAACAATGACGTGTTTAGCTTTGTTATATACCCCTTTATTTAGGAATTTCCAAAAGAGAACAAGGGGATTGTTAGAGCGGCATAACCCTGCTGCGACTATAGTTTCGGGGTATAGATCAAACAGTAATACAGAATACTCAAAACGTTTAAGAGGTGTCAAAAAATACATTAATAAAGGGGCGATAGGCGGATTGGTAAGTACTAATAGTTGTGATTTTTGGGGTAAAAATAAACAATAGAAGAATAAAGATAAAGCAAAAGTTAGGTGATTCATTGCTTTGCCTATTGTATTGAGTTTGCTAAAGCGCGTCGACCATAAGCGTGTTATGGATATATCTTTGTACCTGTCGTGTTTCGGGGCAGTTTTTTGGTTTTTGTTTAGTGTAGGTTGAGCGCATAGAATGTGGATATTTAGGTTTTTTTCACTTAAGCCCTCACATAATTCTGTGAGGGTAAGACCTGTAGATATTAATTCTGGATAAAATAGTTGAGAGAGCACATATAGAGGCTTGCTCATTATTTTTATTTATTTATTTCGAGCTGAGAATTAATCCAATCGTATGTTTTTTTTATGCCTTCTTCTAGGCTGTAAACAGGGGCCCAGCCTAACTCATCTAAAATTAAAGTGTTATCACTGTTGCGACCTCTAACGCCTAAGGGGCCGTCAATGTGTTGAATATGAATGGTTTTATTTGCGGCCTTTGCTGCTAACTTTACTAAGTGGTTAATTGTCACTATTTCGTCGGATCCAATGTTATAAGGACCTGTTAAATCGCTGTTCATTAGGCGGATTATGCCTTCGATGCAGGCGTCTATGTATAAAAAAGAACGGGTTTGTTTGCCATCGCCCCATACGTCAATAGTGCCGCCATTAGGTGCTTGGGCTACTTTTCTGCAAATGGCCGCTGGCGCCTTTTCTTTACCGCCCATCCATGTGCCTAAGGGGCCATAAATATTATGAAAACGAGCGATTCGAACAGCTATTCCATAATTGCGTTGATACGATAAATATAGGCGTTCGCTAAATAATTTTTCCCAGCCATATTCACTGTCTGGGGCAGCTGGATAGGCTGAGTCTTCAGAGCATTTCGGGTTATCGGGGTCTAGTTGGTTGTACTCGGGATACATGCAGGCGCTGCTAGAGTAAAATATTTTTTGAATGCCTTGTTTGGCAGCATGATCGATAATATTTAAATTAATTGTAGCGGAATTATGCATGACATCGGCGTCGTGTTCGCCGGTAAAAATGTAGCCGGCGCCTCCCATATCTGCAGCAAGTTGGTATATTTCATCTACGGCTGATCCGTTTATTAACATCGCATTTTTACATACTGCGTTGTCGCGTAAATCGGCTAGTATAAAATCATCGGCTTTTGTTGCTTCGAAGTCTGGTTTTTTTAAGTCTATACCCCTTACCCAGTATCCCATCTCTTTTAGTTTAGTGACTAAATGATGACCTATAAATCCTCCGGCACCACAAACTAAGGCTTTTTTTG
>JBILGQ010000224.1:0-2877 GCA_044350955.1 Candidatus Marinamargulisbacteria bacterium
CGCCCTAATTGCATTTTTTAGCTCACTTGGATTTATTATTAAATCTAGCCTTGTTAAAAGCATTCAAAGTGCAACCGGTTCAGAGGTTAATATTGATCATGTAGACGTAAAATATTTACCATTTACTCTTCAAATACACGGTTTACAAGTAAGTGACCCTAAAAATTTAAACCGAAACATGTCTGAATTTGACTACGCGATATTATCAATAAATACTGAAGAAATTTTTAAAAAACGACTAATAATAGAATCGTTTCAAATTGATAATTTAGAATTTAATAAAAAACGCTCCAAACCAGCTAAGTTTTTCGGAAAAAAAGACGTAAGTGGTAAAAGCATGTTTCAAAAAGCTACAAAAACCATGTTTGGAGATCAAAAGTTAGTTGATATAAAGGTTCCAAATTTTAAAGATCAGCAATTTGTTCATACCAACGAAGCCATTGAAGACGTCAAAGAAAAACAAAAGGCATTCGAAAACTCATATAAAGCAATAGAAACAAACAAAAGGAAACATGTAAACGATTTCAATGCGATAAAGTCAGACTATGATGCCCTTTTCAAACAAAAAATAGATCTAAATAGCATTCAAACATTTAAACGCGATTATGATGCTTTAAACAAAAGAGTCACTAATTTAAATAAAAATATTAATGACGATATTAAAACAACTACAGATGCGTATTCAGACTTAAATAAATCAGTTTCATCGATAGACGATGCAGCTAAACAAGATTACGACCAATTGCTATCAAACATAAAAGAAGACAGTTTAAATTCAGTTTCAATAACCAATCAAGTATTATCACCTTATTTTCAAAAAAAATTAGATGATTTAGAAGAGTATGCAGTATTAGCAGAATCAATAAAGAAAAAAGTATCGTTTACCGATAAACCTAAAACAAAATTTCGTAGTCAAGGCGATACCATTCATTTTGCGACTAAAGAAGACTTACCAACTTTTTTAATACGCGACATTAAAGCTTCAGGTGAAAATGTCTCTTTAACTGTCGTCAACGTCAGTTCTGATTCTAAGCGTTACCCACTAAAAGCCAATGTTACTATAAACGATTTTTTACAATCTCAAGGACAGTTTAATCTAACTATTAAGCAACGTCGCACAGGATACAGCATTGCATCGTCAATACGGCAAGCTGTTATTAGAGAAGGTCAAATTCTTCGAGATAAATCTAAATATATTGGCCTAGAATCAGGATATTACACCTTTAATTCGACAGTTGTTATCGACAATAGCAACTATTACGGAAATTTTAATCTAGATCTAAACACACTTAAATTTAAAATGGACGGATTTAGCGATAGAAACATGCTAGATAAATTAATAGCAACGACTCTCAAAAATAGTTCTAAAGTAACGGTAAATGGCCAATTTAATACAGCACAAAACAAATTTATGATTGACACCTCTTTAGATGAAATATTCAAAAAATCGTTAGAAGAAGAAATTAATGCTGAAATAGCACGCATTGAAAATGAGATACAAAAGCAAATAGATGCCTTTGTTTTTAGTGCTACACAAGAAGTTGAAAAGACGATAAACGAAGGTAAAGAAAAACTAAACAAACTAGAAACCGACTTAACATTCTCGGTGAAAGAATTTGAAAAAGAATATCAAAATAAATTAGATACCCTTAATAATCAAAAAAAGGTCATTGAAAAAGACGTGCAAAATAAATTAGACGAAGCCAATAAACAAGCTGAAAAAGAAGCCCAAAAAAAATTAGATAGCCTAAATAAACAAGCAGCAGACAAAGCAAAAAAATTATTTAAATTCTAAATAAAAGGACTTATCTGGGTTCAAAAACCCCCTATTTTAACATAATATATATTATGCGACGTAAGTTCAGTCGCGAAATACCCAATCTGAACAATTTTAGCCCAGCTTATTCTATTACCATAGAACTGCGCTGTGCTAGAAATTGCCCACCTTGAGCATTTGGCGACGTCGCTGGTTTTAGCCCTGTTTTGCGGCTAGGTGTCTGACACCTTATCCTTATTTAATTATTAAAAATAAATTCTACTTTGTTGTCTTTAAATTGCAATGCTGCCGAGAATTCTTTGCCTTGTTTTGATTTAAAGCCGGTTAAAAGCTCGGTTTGCCCATTTTTTAATAAATCTTGTACTTCTTTTTGGCTAATTTTTCTTTGAGCGATTTCTTTCCAAATCACGGCTTTACAACCATTATCACGCCATTTATTACACGAATATGCTTTGGGGGTTTCTATAATCTCTCCGTCTTCACAGCACGGACAATTGGCTATGCTATCTTGCTCAAAACTCATTTTTACTTCGTTATTATTAATTTCTAAGCTAGCGTTAAACGCATTTCCAGCTTTGTTTTTAAAGCCTTTTATAACACTTGTTTTACCGTCTTTCATTAGCTTTTTTACCATCGTCTCTGTAATGGCTTTACCGGCAATGACTTTCCAAATTGCAAACTTACACTCGGCTTCCTTCCAACGTGTACAGCTATAAGAACTTTTCATTTCAACAATTTTACCTAATTTACAAGCAGGACAATCGGCATACACGGTCTGATCAGCTCTAACGGCATAAGCAGTGCTTTGGCTTATGTTTTGCACGATCTCTTTCGTAAACTCTTTAATATCTGTCATAAATTCCTCTCTGGGTTTTTTTCCTTCAGCCATCTCGTTTAATTGCTTTTCCCATTCTCCGGTTAATTCAGCAGATCCCAAAACCGAGTCTTTTACAGAGTCAATAATATAAATACCTTTCTCTGTAGGAATAAGTTTGTTTTTATCACGAATAATATAATTGACATGAATGAGTTTTTCTAAAATTTGGGCCCTAGTTGCCGGAGTCCCCAGCCCACAATGCTTCATCGCTTGCCTTAATTCT
>JBILGQ010000226.1:0-2876 GCA_044350955.1 Candidatus Marinamargulisbacteria bacterium
AAATTTCCCATTGGCTGCTTTCATCACAAGCCACTTCAGAGATTGAGGTGATAATGCCCGAATTTTGGGTTCGGCGTTTGGCGTCAATTGCCACGATTATGCACTGGGCACCGTATTTTGTGCTGGCTTCTTTAATTAAGTTCGGATTTTTAACAGCGGCTGTGTTAATCGATATTTTATCGACACCGGCTTTTAGTAAATCGGCAATAATCGAAATATCGTTAATGCCTCCTCCGACAGAAAAAGGTATAAACAGCTGTTTAGCTGTTCGTTCGACCAATTCAATAAGGGTTGAGCGTTTATCTGAACTGGCGGTGATATCTAAAAATACAACCTCATCAGCACCTTGCCTGTCGTATTCTGTGGCTAGTTCAACAGGGTCTCCAGCATCGCGCAGGTTTACAAATTGAGTACCCTTTACTACGCGGCCATCTTTTACATCTAAACAGGGTATAATGCGTTTAGCTAACATAAATTTATCTCCTGTTGATATCCTTTTAAATAGTCACTATAGCTCATGGGTTTTTTTCCTTCTGGCTGAACAAGGCTAGGGCTTAAGTGGCCGTTTATAAGGGTGGCGTCTAGAATTTTGATGCGTTTATTTTGTTGAATGATAAAAGCCCCTGGTTCGGGGGAGAAAGCTTTTATTTTTCGGAAATTTACTTGTGTTTCATCGTTTAAGTTTAGTTCTAAATCGTTTTTTTGAATTTTTTTGCAGTAAGAGGCTTTTTCGTGATTTTGAGGTGATGATTGAATAGTTTCGATTTGAGAGTATTTAGACAAAAATTCTTCTAGTATCTCAGACGAAAGTGATGATAATCGTTCGTAAACACTGCCGAAAGTATCGTTGTTGCTAATGCTTGTTTCTTTCATAGAAATAATATTCCCAGAATCCATGTTTTCAGAAATTTCCATGAGGGTGATGCCAGTTTTTTCGTCACCATTTAACAGGGCTGCTTGAATGGGTGAGGCTCCTCTGTATTTGGGTAAGAGGGATCCGTGGCAGTTTATAAGTGTGTAGTGATCGACTATGTCTTTTGGAATAATCATGCCGTAAGCGATAACAATGATTAAGTCGGGTTTAAGGTGATGAATAAGTTCAGAAAATTCTGCTTTCGATTCGGGGGTTTCGCTATGAAGTCCCAGTGATGTTGCCAAGGCTTTTACGGCTGTGGGGCTTGGGTTTCTGCCTCGGGTTCTGATTTTATCTGGCTGGGATATCACACAGCTAATCGTAATTTTAGGGTGTTTGCTTAACATGCCGAGTGCTGGGCAGGCGATTTCGGGGCTTCCGCAAAATACGACATTTAGTGGTTTTTCTGGTAGCGCCATCATGTGGGTATTGTAATGAAGTTTGGGGTTCTTTTCTAGTTTTCGATTATTCGTGTAAGTTTTTTTTATCGATCTTTAGAAAAATCATATAAGATAATCGTAATCTGAAAACAAAGATTTCGACAAAGTTGTTTTTTCACACTGCCTAGGCCCAGACAAAATAACAATTTTTCGCTCCAAATCCTGAAGAATGACCTTGCTTAAATGGCGATTTCTCATATGACTATTATAAACAGGTGTTTCGAATAGTCGGGTTTAATAATAAGTGATTTTTATTTCTATTGGTAAGAGGGTGCTTTCAAATTTAAAAGTTGGGAAAATTTACAAAACTCTTGCATAAAATTCAAACTTCCGTTTAGATAAGCTTACTATGCAATTGCCTAAAATACTTTTTATTGGTCGCCCTAACGTTGGTAAGTCAACTCTTATTAATCGGCTGTTAAAAAAACGTGCGGCAATATCGTATGAAACACCTGGCTTAACTCGCGATATTAACGAATATTTAATTACTCATGAAGATAAATCGTTTTTGTTATTAGATAGCGGTGGCTTAATTCGTGATAAATCTGATTTATACGAATTTCAAAATATGGTAGAAAATTTGGTTGAAAATGTATTAAGCTCGGTATCAAAAATTGTGTTTTTAACTGATGCTCAAGATGGTCTTCTGCCTGGCGATAAAAAAATTGCTCAGTTATTGCGTTCTGTGGCCTCTGAAAAAGTAATTTTGGTGGCTAATAAAGCAGATAACGACAACATAAAGCATCAAGTGCATGAATTTTATCAATTAAGCTTTGGAAAGCCTTTGCCTGTTTCAGCTACACTTGGTACGGGTGTTCAGGAATTATTAGATAGGATTACGGAAGGATTTTTGACTTCTGACATAAAAAAAGAGGAATTAGAACAACGCTTTAAAATTGCTATAGCGGGCCGCCCGAATGTAGGGAAGTCGTCGTTAATTAATTCTTTAGTGAAGTCTGATCAGGTGATTGTGTCTGAAAAATCGGGTACGACGCGTGATGCGATTCATTTATTTTTCAAACACCAAAATCAGTTATACGAATTTATAGATACAGCCGGAATTAGACGTCAAACGAAAATGAAAGGACGTGTAGAGTTCTTTTCTGTTGTACGTGCTAAAGATGCGATTGAAGAGTGTGACTTGGTGCTTTTTGTGATAGATGCCGATCGTGGGTTTTCGCATCAAGATAAACGCATAGCTCAGGATATTATCGATGCAGGTAAGTCTATGATAATTTTTGTGAATAAAATTGATTGCTTAGCAGACGGAGAGTTTAGTCAAAAAGATTGGGCTGTCATGTTAGTATCGAGTATGCCTACTTTAGAGCCGTATCCGATTATTTTTGGGTCTTGCAAAACGAAAGTGGGTATTCAAGGGGTTTTTAAAACGATACCTCCTTTATTTGAAAAAATACACGACCGTATTTCAACTTCGCAACTTAATCAGTTTAATCAAGAAATTATTAAACGTTATCCGGCGCCATCTAAATTTGGTAAGCGGGTGAATATTTATTATATTACGC
>JBILGQ010000225.1:0-2876 GCA_044350955.1 Candidatus Marinamargulisbacteria bacterium
CTAAAGTTAACAAGGGTCGAATGCGTTTGCCCCCGTTTAATAGGCTATATAAAACAGCCTCTTTTAATACGTTTCTTGCATCGTTTATGTGATCAGGTAGAGATTGTTCTAGGGCTTTTTCAATAAATGGAGAATAAAAATAATATAAATCGTCGAAGGTCTGTGATTTCTGCACAGATAATTTAGCTAAGTTCATTGCTTTCTTTTTTTAGAGTTTGATAATGACTTTCGTAGCGTTTTAATAAAGTCAGCAGTTCTTTGGAATGAGATATTGCTTTTTCATAACTGTTTAAAGATTCTTCTAAATTTAAGTCGTCTTGCTCTAATTTTTTAATTTCAGATTCTAAGGCTTTTTTTACCGTGTCAAACTCAGTTTTTTTAGTGTTTTTTGTGCTCATAGTGTATATCCGATACGACAGATTCTATGGTTCCGTCTATAAATTGTGTGTGTATTGTATCACCAATTACTAAACTCTTAACAGAGCGTACCCTATGATTGTGTTTTTCAACAATCGAGTAACCGCGTTTAACGGGGTTGAAAGGGTTTAAATAAACTAATTTTTCTGTGAGTATTTCTGTGTCTTTTTTTGCTTTTTCTATTTTTTCAGAAGTTAATGCAGCTGCTTCTCGCAACGCATCGTGAATAGTGTCAAAGTCTTGGTCGAGTAGATATAAAAGTTTAGATTCAAAACGTTGCATGGATAATCGAATAAATTCTTTGAGATGAAACACAGGTTTTGCTATGAATTCGGCACAGGCCGTTGGGGTCGAACATTTTTTATCGGCTACTAAATCTAGTAGGCTATGATCAACGTCATGACCCAAGCCAGTGACACTAGGAATAGGGCAGTGAAACAAGGCTCTGACTAATTTTTCATCATTAAACGAAGCGAGATCTTGAGCCGATCCACCGCCACGAATAATCACAATCACATCTAGTTTTTCAGAGGCAGCAAAATCAAGAGCCTCGATAATAGACAAAGCTGAAGAGGCTCCTTGCATAACTGCCGGAATTACCATGAGTCTTGAGTAGGAGGCTATCTGTTTATAGGTAGTAACAAAATCCCACAGTGCGGCAGAATCAGGCGAAGTAATAATGCCAATGCGATCAGGAAATTCAGGAATAGGAAGTTTGTGTTCTGGGTCAAAAAGCCCCTCGGCATGCAATTGTTTTATCAAGGCGTTTAATTGTTTTGCCTGGTCTCCTAGGCCATCTTCTGTCATATAGGCAGCCTGAAACATTAATTGTCCGCGTTTTTGGAAGACAATAACTTTTCCTCTAACAGTTACTTTTTGTTTATTGGCAGGCTGAAAATTCATGTACTGTAAAGCAGTGGCGTATAAAACACAGTTTATAGTAGCGGTATCATCGGATAGATTAAAATAATACTGGCCACCTTGGGCAAAGTATTTAAAATTCGATATTTCACCACTAATCCAAATATCTTGTAGTATAGAGGCTGATTCTAAGAGGGCTTTAATTTTAAAGTTGAGCTGAGAAACAGTGGTTTTTTTTTCGTCGCTCGTCATCATCTTGTGAACATTTTATGTTCATTATACACTATAATACAATATTAAAATTGAGGGGCAATAAAATGAAAAGAAGTAGATTTTTTGAAGGTCTTATTTTAGGTACTGTTTTAGGGGTTGCGGCCGTGCTTGTTTCACGCAAAGTAAAAGCCAGAAAAAACGCTGCCTGTACTCAAAACAATCAAGATGACTGTGATTTAAATGATCCACATGAAGACATGACTCGATCAGATTCAAATTCCGAAAATATTGTTAGCAAAACTTTAGATGCTATTGAGCAAGGTTTTGAAAAAATATCAGATATTTTTGAAAGTAAAAAAGGTGCTAAGAAGTAATTATGACACTTTCATTACCATTGTTTATACAAGTGTTAACTGTTTGTTCGTTATTGCTTTTGATTGTACTTTTAGTTCAGCTTATTTGTGCTGTAATTTCTGCAAGAAAAATTGTTAAGCGTGTAGAAATGATTACTGATATTAAGCAATGGTTTAATATTATAAATTTTTTTAAACGCAAGAAATAATAGCTGTTCATGAAAAGCGATGAGTTAAGAAACGCATTTATAGACTTCTTTAAAAAGAAGCAACATGAGTTTGTAGCAGGCTGTTCGATAGTTCCAGAAAATGATCCGTCATTATTATTTATTAATGCGGGGATGAATCAGTTTAAAGACGTGTTTTTGGGTACTGGTACTAGGTCTTATAATCGGGCCGTAAACTCGCAGGTTTGTGTGAGAGTTTCGGGAAAGCACAATGATTTAGAAGATGTCGGAAAAGACAGTACGCATTTAACCTCATTTGAAATGCTTGGCAACTGGTCGTTTGGCGATTATTACAAAAAAGAGGCGATTATTTGGGCCTGGGAATTGTTGACACAAATTTTGCAAATTCCTAAATATCGCTTGGTTGCTACAGTTTTTGAAGAAGATGACGAAGCTGAAGCTATTTGGAAATTACATACCGAAGTGGGCCAAGTGGTGCGCTGTGATGCAAAAGACAATTTTTGGGAGATGGGTAAAACGGGGCCCTGCGGACCTTGTTCTGAAATTCATGTCTATTTAAAAAATGATTCCCCAAAACCAGGTCTTACTCAAGCTGACTTAAATTCGGGTGATTTTATTGAATTATGGAACTTGGTATTTATTCAATACAATAGGTTAGACAATGGCGAGTTAGAAAATTTAGCGCAAAAGAGTATTGATACAGGCGCAGGTTTTGAACGACTTTTGGCCTTTATGCAAGGGACTCCGTCAAATTATCAAACAGATTTATTTTGGCCTATCATTGAAAAAATTGAACATTTATCTGGGAAAACTTATTCAGAATCTTTGGAAGGCATGCCGTTTC
>JBILGQ010000227.1:0-2841 GCA_044350955.1 Candidatus Marinamargulisbacteria bacterium
CGGTTCGTATAGCCAATTATTTATTAGAAACTGGCAGCCAAACGATTTTACTTGCCGGAACAACCGGAGAAAGCCCGACATTGTCTCATGATGAGGAATTTCAATTATTTAAGCGAGTAAAAGCTGGGGTTGGTTCTAAGGGTCTTATTATGGCAGGTACGGGTTCGAATTGTACCAAAACAGCTTTGCAGTCTACCTTAAAAGCTTGTGAGGCGGGTGTAGATGCGGTATTGCAAGTGGTGCCTTATTACAACAAACCTTCACAGGAAGGTATTTATCTACATTTTTCTACCGTTGCAAAAAATTCGTCTATTCCTATTATGCTGTATAATATTCCGGGTAGAACGGGTACAAATATGTTGCCTGAAACGGTGAAGCGTTTATCGGTATTCCCAAATATTCAAACTATTAAAGAGGCAGCTGGGTCTGTCGAGCAGCTAAAAGCGTTAAAAGCATTGTTGCCAGCTGATTTTAAGTTGTATTCGGGAGATGATGCTTTAACTTTAGACTTTTTAAAAGAGGGTGCTTATGGCGTTGTGTCTGTGGCTTCACATGTATGTGGCAGAGAGATACAGGCGATGATTCAGGCATTTAATGCTAATAATTTAGGGCAAGCAGAACTTATTAACAATGAACTAAAGAATATATTTGAAGTCTTATTTATTACGTCTAACCCAGTGCCCGTTAAAGCGGCAATGAAAGCCTTGGGTTTTTCTGTCGGAAGGCCACGCTTGCCTTTGGTAGATGTTACGGATCAGGAACGTCACCGTATACATGCTGTGTTAGAGCAACTTAAAAAAGTGCAAATTTTGTGATTCGAATTCAAAAATATTTATCTGAACAGGGTATCTGTTCACGTAGGCAGGCCGAGCGATTTATAGATTTGGGTTATGTTTTAGTGAATGGCACTGTGGTTACGGAACAAGGCTGTAAAATAGATCCTGATCACGATACCGTTACTTTAAGTAATGAGGCTAAGCAGCAGATATCGCAATTTTCTTATATTATGTTTAATAAACCTAGGGGTATTGTCACGCATTCTGCTCAAGAAGGAGAAAGAGCTATTCGGGATATTTTGCCAGAACGTTATAAAACACTAGCACCTATTGGGCGATTAGATAAAGATTCTTGTGGATTAATTCTTTTAACTAACGATGGAATTTTTGCTAAACGCTGCTTGCAATCGAATAACCCACATAAGCGTCTTTATGACATAAAAGTATCAAAACCGCTTAGTGATGACGATATTAAAACGCTTGAAGAGGGGATTTTGATCTTGGGAAGTATCACAAAGCCCTGCGTAGTGACGCGACTAAATCCTTATAACTATCGTATAGAATTAATCGAGGGTAAAAATAGGCAAATACGTCGCATGATGTTAAAAATTAGCAACAGTGTTGTCTATTTAAATCGCATTCAATTTGGCAAGCTAAGATTAAATGATTTAATGCCCGGAGACGTAAAAGAAATACGTCCGCAAGATGTGTTATAAAGTTGTTAACTGAAGAAGCGCGTTAAATACGTTGCGTTGGGTTTGAATATCAGTGGCTGTAATCGTGTTTCGTCCTGCAAGTCGGGTAAAAACATGGTAGTGGCTATCGATCAAAAAAATTTGTGATTTTTTGATTTTACTTTCTTTTAAAGAGCAATAAATTTCTTGTGAAGATTTGGGGTCTAGTACAGGGTCTGATTTCGAGTGATAGATAGAGGCAGATAATGTTTTGGGTAGTATTAATCCGTTTTTTAATAAAGCTTTGCTGCTTATGATTAGCTGTCTTAATTCGAGTAAAGCTTCTTTTGGTCGAATATGCAACCAATGCTCTGATTCTTCTTTATTTAAGTTTACGGTTGGGTCTGAAATGAAATACTGTAGAAATGGCAAATAATTTAAGGATTTATTTTGTAAATATAATAAGGGATCTATCAGTACGAGATGTTTAATTCGTTCAGAGTATTCAAAACGGCCATGATGCAATAATTGTAGTAACAATAAGGCGCTTGTTGATGATCCGCACAAAATTATGTGTTTAAATCCTAAAGAAATGAGGGTGTTATATTCGATTAAAATAGGGGTTGCCCAGTCTTTCCAATTACTTTTTCGTAAAGAACGAACGCTATGATGTCCGCCTAAAAAAACCGACGAAACAAGAGCTTTAGAATAAAGTTCGGCAAACTCTTTAAATTCTTTCCATTCAAAAGGAGAGGCCCCAAATCCGTGTGCGCAAATATACACGGGGCGTTCTTTTATCTGGGTGCTCGGATGTGCATAACGCGACGATACAAGCTCGTTTTGATAATAATGAAACAGTTTATTTTCGTATCCGTCTTTGTGTTGCAAATCATCTGAAAATGGCATGTGTTTAATAATAGGTCATAACCTAAAAAACCGCTAGGTGCCTGGATACTAAGCACGGCTAAGAGCCATGGCTCTTAGCCGTGCTTAGTATCCAGGCACCTCTTAAACAAGGTATCAATAATAAAACTTGTAAATAAATGTTTAGTTAAAACAATACTGTGTGTATTCCTAACAGTTCTGTCTTCATTTTAAAGAGATAGTAAGAAATATTAGGAAGGGGATTATGGGGAATCGGCTTTTTATAGTATTGTTAACAAGTATAATTAGCTGTTCTGCAGTTATATCTGCTAGTAGTACTCTTTATGATTTGCCTTTAGTGGATGGATATTCTAAGGCCTATGCAATTACTGCCGAAAATAATGGTCTTGAAGGGGCTCAAAAAAATCCAGCTACTATAGGTATTCAGTCAAAAAAAGCATTTATTATGAACTTGAATCAAACGTATGATTCTAGCATAAAACAAGTGTATTTAGGTGTCGGAACTC
>JBILGQ010000228.1:0-2834 GCA_044350955.1 Candidatus Marinamargulisbacteria bacterium
TTAGTTTGTTTACCAATTATAGCATTCTTTGCAAGTATATACTGGTTTGTATCAGAATTTAAGCAGGTATTAAAGGTTTCTAAATCTTCTTCTCGAATAATTGCATGTTTATCAATCTTTTTATTTGTCTTATAAGCGGTAGTACATAGGGTTGTTTCACTATGTAATTTGTAATGTTCAGGTTTTGTTTTAGCCTCTTTATTTGAAAATTGTAACTCTAATAAGATATTTCCCAAATAAGTTTCTGGGATTTCATAGTTTATTTCAAAAAATTCAAAGTTTTTTTTCGCTATTAATACATGATCCCAGTTTTTCAATTCAACACTTACTTCATTACTTTTGTGTTGCGGAAACTGCTTAAGAACTAATTGTGTAATCGTCTCTTTAATAGAGGCTTCGGTAAATTCATTAATTGGTCTTTTTTCAGCTAAACTTTGTGTGTTAAGCAGCACTATTATAGTGCTGCTAACTAAACAAGTGCTAATAAATTTTTTCAAAATCATGAGATTATTTTAAATCGGTGGCAATTTTAAGCATAGAATCGGCCGAACTAATGGTTTTACTAATCAGCTCAAATGTACGTGTGCACAGCAGCATATCCATCATTTCTTCTACAATATTTACATTAGAAAATTCTAATGCTCGTTGTTTAATAGTTCCAATAGCATTTTGTCCGGGTATGCCTAATTCTGCTTGACCTGATGCAGCTGTTTCTTTGTAAAGGTTTTGACCTACATCTTTTAAACCACCTGGGTTTGGGAAATCTACTAAGTAAATTTGGCCAATTTCTGTAGGAACAGTACTATTGGCTGTTTGAGCATATACTTGACCTTCCTCATTAATAATGACTTCAAGTGTATTAGAAGGAATATTAATAGCTGGTTCAATCGGATGTCCGTTGGGGTTTAATACGTTTCCCTGAGCATCCATATGCAGGTTTCCTGCTCTACTATATCCGTAAGTTCCATCTGGTAATTGGAATTGAATGAATCCACGTCCTTGAATCGCAAGATCTAAGGGTTGATTGGTCATTTCAATAGTACCAGTGCTGAAGTCTTTCGATATTTCAACTATACGAATACCTTGGCCATATTCTATATATTTTTTTCGTTTTTTGCCACTGCCTGAAGAGACTTCGTCAAATTCTGAATAGGCCCTTTCAAGTACAAGTGGAAATAAACTTTCTACTTCTAATCGTTTCTTTTTGTAGCCTACGGTTTGGGCGTTCATAATATTATTTGCAATAACCTGCATTTTTCTTTCATACGAGTAGAATCCTGATTTTGCCATGAACAATTGTGATAACATTTTAAACTCCTTTTTTACTTTTCAAATTTTAAGTCTTACTATAGATACCCATTCAAAGTTATTTTAATTTTTTATTTTAAGGAGCAGCAAGGCTCGCTGCTGTATTTAATGCTCGATTGATTAAATGCGCTGTCTTTGCAGACACATCATAAGCGTTCTTTGCTAATAATATATCACCTGTTAAGCCTTTTATTACATTGTTTTCTTCAATATGACCTTGTAAAATGGCGTAATGCTCGGGGCCTTCTTCGGTTTCGATAGGTTGTGTTAATACAAATACAGTTCCATTTAGTGTTTCTAGTGTCTGCATTTCTACTAAACGTTTAAAAACAGTCACTTTCATTTTTTGAATAGCCTGACCTTCAACATAGATTAATCCTGCTCGAGAGACTAATATTTCGTCGCCTTCTGGTAATACAATAGGGCCTTCTTCTCCCAATACAGGGAAATTACCTGCTAAAGTAACGAGGCGTCTTTGAGAATCTATATGCATACGTCCATCACGTGTAAATCCTAACATGCCCGGTAATTGAATTGTAAAAAACCCACGGTTACCAGCATCGATGTAAAAATCAAGATTTTTACCTGTTTCTCGAATTGGACCAGCTCTCCATCTAACGAAGGGTTTATAGTCTATTTCATATGAATCACCTTTTTTTACTCGAGTATTGTATGCACCTTGTTCAAAAAAACCTGGGGTACCAAGGTTTATGTTATAAAACAAATAATTGGTGTAATGGACTTCTAAAGCTCGCATACCTTCTAAGCTAGTCAAAACACCGCGTTCTAATACTTCATCGTAGTGTTCATATGCAGAAGTGTTAATAGTTATAACACATAAAATAACGACGACTAATTTAATAAAGGGTTTCATCATAAATGTCTTGTGTCTTTGTGTTTTTTTATAACCTGGCTACGTTTTTTAGCTAGACGATCAAGTTTGTAAACAAAGGATAAAAGCTCGGCTACAACGTTAAACAAAGCAGGTGGGATTTCAGAATTTACTTCTAATTTTGACAATAATTCTACTAACGAAGCATCTTCATAAAATGGCACTTTATGTTCTTCAGCAACTTTTAAAATATTTTCTGCGATTTTACCTTTGCCAAATCCTAATATTTTCGGCGCTTTGTCGTTACCTACATCATACTTAATAGCTGCAACTTTGAGGTTGCCTTTTTTATGTAGGTCAAGATCTGCGACCCTTTTTTTTAACTTAATGTCTTTTTTTTCTGTATTCTTTTGGTTCATTATGCTTCGGTGCTTATTCTTGTTATATCGTTTAAGTCGAATTTAGGGAATAATAATTTTTCTAAAATAGGGATAGTGTTTGATGTTTTCTTGTTGTTTGTTATGCCAATTATGTCATAATTTAATGCTTCCATGCTTTTTCTTAAGTCCGGAGTGTAATCTACTATAAATTTTTGTGTGAGTTCTTCATTAGAGTAAAATCGGTAATGTAATTTTTTTTCATCTATTTCGATGACAACGGTTAGGTCACCCAAGTCGTTAGTTTCAAATTTTAG
>JBILGQ010000229.1:0-2832 GCA_044350955.1 Candidatus Marinamargulisbacteria bacterium
ACAGTGTTTAGCTCTATCAAATGATAGTAGTGTTTTGGAATCAAGCACTTTGCTATTAGTGAATTATGTTAGAACTTTAGAAAATGAAAATGAAATAGATGTGTTATGTTTAAGGAAATTGTTAGATATTGAAGTTTTTGAAGATATTAAACCTTTAATTTTTCAAAAGAATATAAATATAGCTTTTTTTTCAATGCAATCTTTATCTTCTTTATCTCCTCTTTTGTATAAGCTGATCGAAGAGGATACTTTTCCGTTGATATTTTTAGATTGTGTAGCTAAGTCTATTCATAGATCCATTTTTGAAACGGCAAAAAGTAGCTTAAAAAATTATTATCAAAATTCTGAATTGTCGTTCTCAAAGTTTGTTGTAACTAAATTATTAGAAGAGATAAAGAAAAATTCTGTTGAATATCAGTCTGCTTTAAAGGAAGAAGAGACTTTAAAAAGAGGAGGCATTCGTTTTGAAAATGAGTATATGCTTAAAAGTTCGATAATTCGTTCAAGAATAGTTACTTTAACTGAAATTGCTTTCGAACTTAGAAAGCAGGAAGGTTTTGAAGAAAGTTTTGTTTCTAAATCTGGCATTATTACCTTATTTAGTTTGTGTAAAGTACGTGGAGGAGTTTTTACTGAAGCAGTTAGATTTTTAGAAGATCATTTTCAAGATAGTACCGTGCAATATGAATTAAAAGAACGGTATAAAAAGTATTTTTATGAAATTCTTGTATAAGAAGTGCCTGGCTACCTTGCACGCAAGGTAGCCAGGCTTTTTCGATAACTTGTAAATAATTAAATATATTTTAATTAAATATTGTGTATTTTTAGGAAAGATTTTTTTAAAAGTATTTTAAAATAATTTATTTGTTATTTTTAAAGCCTGGCTACCTTATGTGCAGGGTAGCCAGGCACTTTTAATAATTTTTACTTCACCGTTTCGTCGCTTAAAATATTTGGAATTTGTTTTTTGTTATAGAAATGTTTAATTTGTTTTGTATTGCCTCTGTGATGATAATGAATAAAGTCATCGTAAGAAGCAAATTTATTCAAAACCTCTTTTATATTAGTAACACTGTTATCAGCATTATTGTAATCTTGAATACTAGACCATTGATAGTCTTCAAAGTAGGTGCAAATATTCGCTTCCACAGGGTTTAAATGGATATACTTTAAGACTTGTAAAAAGTATGCATCATCTGAAATATATTTTGCTTTATATCTACTTGTAAATACAGGTCCTGTTGCATTTGTATGTTTATTTATATTTCGAGCATAATTTTCACCAAAATATTTCATAGCTTTATCTAAATTAGATGTGTCAGTTTTTATTAGAATATGATAATGAGTTGTCATCAAGCAGTATGCGTAAATTTCTAATTTATATTCTGTGTGGAGGCATTTTAATAATAATATAAAGTGCTTAAATGTTCCTTCAGAAAGATTTACAGATTGATGATTATTCACACGATTAAAAATATGATAGTAGGATTTCTCTAATAATAGTCGCGGTTTTCTACCCATAGGATAATTATATAAATATTATTAAAAATGTAAATATTAATATTAAATAATATTCAATATTAGATAATTCAAAAATTAACTAAGCCTGGCTACCTTTCGTGCAAGGTAGCCAGGCACTTTATAAAAATTTAAAAGTATTGGTAATAGCGTACTTCTATTCTGCCATTAAATAATTTTCGTATTTTGTCCGGTTTTGCTCGTTTAAAGTAGCTGGGAAAATGCCGGTCGGATGTTAGGACGTAAACAGACCATCCAAATTTCTTTTTTAACATCTTATGTAGTGAGATATACAGTTGATTCATGATGTAAAAGTCGTCTAAACGTAGTCCGTAGGGTGGGTTGCTAATGATAAGGCCTTCTTCTTGATCTAGCCATAAATCGTTTATATCTTTTTGTTCAAAGTGAATTAAGTGAGAAACACCCGCTTGCTTTGCATTTTCTTTTGCTATTGCTATTACATGGGCATCTTTATCATACCCCTTAATTATTAGGTTAATAGAGGCATGACTTTGTTTTTTTGCATCTGAGCGCGCCCTCTCCCAATCGTCAGCAGGAATTTGGAGCCAGTCTTCAGAACAAAAATCTCGGTTTAATCCAGGCGCAATGTTGGCGGCGATCAAGGCTGCTTCAATCAAAATAGTACCCGATCCGCACATGGGATCAATCAACATGAGCTTTTTCTTCCAATAACTGAGTTGCACTAAAGCCGCAGCCAGAGTCTCTTTTAAGGGAGCTTCACCTGCTTCGCTTCTGTATCCGCGCTTATGTAAGGCTACGCCACTGGTATCTAATGTTAGCGTTGCTGTGTCTTTTAGCAAAGCGACTTGAATCACGTATTCTTGGCCAGTTTCTGGTAGCCAATCAAGTTGATAGGCCGATTGTAAAGAGTCTACAACGGCTTTATGAGCAATTGACTGACAGGCTTTAAAGCTGCCTAAAATCGATTGTATGGCTTTGGATTTTACTAACAATTTAGCGTCTTTGGGTATAAAGTCTGGCCAATTTAAGGCTTTTGTTTGATCGAACAGTTCATCAAAGGTTGTGGCTGTAAATTCTCCGATTTTTATTAGAACTCTATCGGCCGATCGAAGCCAAATATTTAGGCGAGGGATATCAGAAAAAGTGCCGGTACATTCAATTCTGCCGTCACTGGTTTTTAGTTCGTCAAAGCCAAGAGTTAGTAGTTCTCGTTTGACAACGGCTTCTAAACCAAAGGCCGTAGTAATAATAAATGTTAAAGTCATGATGCAAAGACTAAAGCAAAACTAGCTTTGGGTAAAGGGTAACTAAATTCGTGCTTCTAGATTTTGA
>JBILGQ010000230.1:0-2826 GCA_044350955.1 Candidatus Marinamargulisbacteria bacterium
CGCCTATTACTTCGGGAGAGCTAAGTGATGAAGATAAGAGAAATAAGTATAAAAAATTTGAATTGACTAAAGCTCTTGATGAGATAAAAGAGAATAAGACTAATGCTAATTTAGATGAGCTTTCAATATTTTTTATTTATGGTGACTATGACGACAAAGATATTATACAAGCCTTAGATGTTTTATTAAAATCCTTCTTGTCAATTGAAGATGAACATAGGGGGGTAAATTGGAAATCGCTTTCTACACTTTGTAGTATTATTAATAAGTTGCAAGATGAAGATAATATGAAGAGTTATTGTCAAAAAGTTCAGAAATATATAGAGTGCTCTCTTCAGTATAGTCTGGCATTTATGGAGTTTTTTGGCAGATTAAAATATTTAACACCGCTTAAAGATGCAGGGAGGATAGAAAATATAAAAAAATATTATAAGGAAAGGCCGTTATATTATGGGCAAGAGGAATCTGTATCTGCATTGTTATTTAGACTTCTATCTTATGTAGAGGCAAGAGATATGTTGGCAACATATTTGTTAAATTATCAAAGTAGAATTATAAAATTTGCTTGTAATGAAAATTTGGACCAAAGGTTCCGCAGCACTAAAGAGTTTAATAACATCGTTGAGAAGGTATTAAATTGTTTTAATGAACTTAAAGATAAGCAATATGTATGTAAGGTGTTACAAGAGCAAATTGTAAACGACATATTAGCAAAAGAGAACTTTGATATGTTTATGTTTTTGGGATTAAGAGCTTTGTCTTTTATAGAAAAAAATACAGATGAAAATTTAGTTCAGAAGGCATTGCTTGCTTTCGATGCCTGTTTATCAAGCACTGTCGATTATAGAATTGAAAGTTCTAAATTGATAAATGTAATTTTTAAACTTGTTGGTGAAAATTACTTTAAAGAGAGAGTGGTTCAAAGGATTCAATCTGGTGAGATTAAGGATTATACATTTATTTCTAACTTTGAAAATCCTGATGATCAAAAATATTTCAGTAAGCTGGCTCAAAATAAAATAGAAGAATTGTCAGTAAGTCAAAATATGATATTTTTTTCCAAGTTTTTGCAAATTCCTTATATTAAAGTGTCTAAAAATCCGAAAATTATTGAACTGCTAAAACAAGAGTGCAAATTATTTCAAATAAAAGCTAGAGATGCACAGGCAGTAATATTACAAATGTTAAACAAAGAAGATAGGAATCGCCTTATTGAAAAATTAGAAAATTATAGAGACCTTTTAAGTTGTTTGCGTTTCATAAAAAACATCGAATTTCAACAATATTTATCAAAGATTGTTCAGGCTCGAATAGAAGACTATTTTGAAAAGTCAGACGATATCGATTTAAGCCTGCTAAATTCCCTGCCTGATTTACAGCCCTTTAGGGGAGTTGCTTTAAAGCGACGCATTTATCAACAGTTTTTAAAAGAAAATAATTTAGATCCGTCTCAATTTAAAGTGAAGAAAGTAAACATGCAACTGTTAGCAGATGAGCATTATATGCTAGAGGCTGCAAAGTCTAAATTTACAAGAGAAGCTACCGGAGGCAAGTTAGATCTGAAACAATTAACCAAAGGCCGTGAAGATATGTATAAACGTACTGGTGAAACATATCGTCTTAAAACCTTGTTACGGTGTGGAAAACAGCATGGGGAAACAGCCGGAAAATATGAGCAAAGATCTAAGATTAAAGAATCTATATTAAACGAACATGGAGGAGCCGTTCTAACTATTTATAAGTATTATAAGCATAATATTGCAAAGGCTTGTGGCCAAGACTGTTTTATTACGGATTTTGACATTCAGAAGCATCAAAATAAATGATAAATTAACTTAATTTTTATGGATTTAATATTTAAAATCTTAATCCTGACGGGCTTAAAGTATTACAATTTGGAATATATCAATTAAGAGAGGATTTAAAAAATAATTACTAACATTCAAAAAATTAGTGCGTTATAGGGACTCTTGGGTCGCTGGTTCAGTACATACATAAAATTTGCAGCTATAAAAAAACCGAAGTGCATGAGAAAAGGGGAGACTCACGCGCTTCGGTTGTTTAGAGCCATAAGTGTTTTTCTTATGAGTCTGATTAGTTAACGATAAAAATTTTAAAAAATTTCACTTTTATTAAAACATTAATATGAAAATTAATTGTAAATTATAATTCATTCTTCTATAATTTTGATCTTTAAAACAGTGTAAATCTTAGAGGAGGACTTATGAGTAATGGTGTTTTTGGAATGGGTCTGAAACCTAATATTTTTGTTGATAGAAATCTAGGGGAATCAGCTAATTCTTCTCGAATTTCTCCTAATACTACGGTTAAATTTACATCAGAAAATAAAATTTTAGATTATATTTTACAATTTGAGCGTGACCTAATTAAATATGAAACTATAAAGCATTTTGTAGATAGCGCACAAGTTTGCAATAAAGAATTTCCTAAACAATTTACAGCACTAAGTGATATTTTAGATGCACAAGTTAGGGCTGTAATGCCTAGTACAGAGCGAAACTTAGTATTAAAAACGATAAATATAATATTAAAAATATGTAGGGAAACTTTAGATGACAAAGGAGATGTATTTAAAGCTGTTAAAGAAAAATTAGTACAGTATGAGGTTGATGGAACTGAAATATCCTCTTCTGAGTCTGATTCTGAGTCGGAGTCTGATTTTAGACCTGACACAGAACTCAATCTTGGGGCTGTTACTCCAATTTCAACCGATGTTTCTGTGGATCAGAATTTAACAACTCATGATCCCGTTGTTTCTATTCACGAAGAATCTAAGTCAGAAAACGAATATAAACCTATTTCTGT
>JBILGQ010000016.1:0-9652 GCA_044350955.1 Candidatus Marinamargulisbacteria bacterium
ACTTGATCTATTTATCGATCACTTTACCCCTTGGTTTATAGACTTTTTAGTTTCCTGGACACAAGCTGATGACACTTTGAATAAACAGTTACTTTGGTTAAATTATAAAGACTTAACCCAAAATACTCAAAACAGCTGTGAACAAGTACTGGCCTACTACGACATAAAAGGCGTTGATCTAACAGATATTGAGACTATAAAGACTAAATCTAAAATTGAAAGATTCTATTATAACAAAGGAATTGAGGGACGGGGAAAAGCCACATTAAGTGATAAACAACTACAGCGTATTGAAAGCTTTTTTGTACACTACCCCCATTTAAAAAAATG
Source organism: Candidatus Marinamargulisbacteria bacterium (assembly GCA_044350955.1). Lineage (GTDB taxonomy): Bacteria > Margulisbacteria > Marinamargulisbacteria > JBILGQ01. The sequence continues at coordinate 331 of JBILGQ010000016.1, forward strand.
GATTTAAACAGTCCATTAAAACAATTCTTTGGCTTTAATTCTTTTAGACCCTGTCAAGAAGATATTATTCGTTTTATTTTAAATCGACAGGATGTTTTAGCTGTACTCCCAACAGGATCAGGAAAATCATTATGTTATCAACTTCCAGCTTTATTATCAGAGGGCACGGCCATAGTAGTGTCTCCGCTTATTGCACTTATGCAAGATCAAGTACAACAATTACGTGAGCTGGGTATTCAAGCAGCTTTTTTAAACTCAAGTTTGTCATCTGGAGAAAAATTTCAGATCATGTCGAATTGCCAACAGTATAAATTACTCTATGTATCACCCGAACGCTTACTCGACGAGTCATTTTTACAATTTCTATCCGGTATACCAATATCGTTTTTTGTCATTGACGAAGCACATTGCATTTCGGCCTGGGGGCACTCATTTCGACCCGAGTATCGCAAATTATCGTCTTTAAAGAAATTATTTCCTACCAAGCCCATTATGGCACTTACTGCAACTGCTACACCCGATGTCCAAAACGATATTATGATGCAATTATCCATCCCCAAACATCAATTTATTAAAAGTTCGTTTGAACGTGAAAATTTAAGCATTAAAATAAGCCCTAGGCTAAGTGGCAATCGCCAGATTCTAGAATTTTGCAAAGCCAGGCCCGATCAATCAGGAATTATTTACGCCTCCACCCGAAAAAAAGTCGATCAGTTAACAGAACTCTTACACTCTGAAGGATTTTCTGTCGGCAAATACCATGCTGGATTGCCTGATGCAGATCGGTCACGCATACAAGAATCTTTTGTGCGAGACAAAACACAAATCATTGTTGCAACGTTGGCTTTTGGTATGGGCATTAATAAAAGCAATGTGCGCTTCGTACTACACTATGATTTACCAAAAAACATGGAACAATATTACCAAGAAATTGGCCGAGCCGGTCGTGACAGTTTAGCAGCAGATTGCTTATTATTGTATTCACAAGGTGACATCATTATTCAAAAACGCTTTATTGATGAGATACCTGATCAAGCAATAGCGCTGCATTTAAAGCGAAAAACAGAGCAATTATTGGCATTTTGTAACTCTGCCAACTGTAGAACTAAAGATATACTAGGTTATTTTGGCGAATTCTATAACAAAGAAAATTGTAGCCATTGCGATAACTGCACAGAACTAACCGATACGATAGACGGAACAGAAATTAGCCAAAAAATAGTATCTGGAGTGTACCGTGTAGGCCAACGATTTGGCTTAAACTATGTCATTGATACCTTAATAGGGTCTAAAAACAATAAAATTCTTCAGTTTGGACATGACAGCCTAAGCACTTATGGACTATTATCAAACTTTAGCCGAAAAGAACTAATACACTTTATGTACGCCCTCATTAACGAAGGTTATTTATATGTAACCGACGATCAATTTCCGATTGTAAAGCTTACAAAAAAATCGTGGCCAATTTCAGCGATAAAAAATATTAACTTTAAACGATTACCCGAAACAACTAAAGCAATTAAAAAGAAAAGTACTCCAGAGCAAATACTGAATCATAATCCCGATTTATATACTAAGTTAAAACGATTAAGAAAAGAGATTGCAGACAAGCAAAATATACCAGCCTTTATGGTATTTCATGATTCAACGCTAGTGGATCTTAGCGAAAAAGCACCCAAAACCACCAGCGACCTATTATTAATAAACGGCATCGGACCAAAAAAAATACACGCCTACGGTGAAGAGATTTTACGTTGTATAGTAACTGACTAATTTAACGAATACACCACATTAATTTCTTGCTCAGAAAATTGCAATTTAAAAGCCGATTTAGCAACAAAATTATTTCCATTCAATTCATTCGTATTATAAACCATTTTATTATCATCAAATTTCATAGTGGTCCCTCGTTTATAGTGATATTACTTAGTGTATCGACAGTTTACACCCCCTTTAAACACCTCTTTAACGACCTTGCGAAAAATTAAAGCAAAAAAAATCATACTAATACAGCCAATAAATTATAATGTTTAAATTACTAATTTTTTGCTATGATTTTTATAATGACTTCCTATATTCCTTCAATTTTAAGCCTGCCTGGACTTCCTCCTAATAAAGTCTCTCATCAAAAAAAACCCACAGCTGCAGCTCCTAAAGCTCTCTATTCTCCAACAGAAGGCCCCTCTCTAAAATTTTTAGGCTCAGTTATTTTTTTCAGTGTACCGCAAGCCCTCCTTTTTAATGCGCTAGATTCACAAAGTGTGCGAGGCTTACTAGGTTTGCCAGCCTTTTCTTTATCTAGATCTTTATCAGAAAATCTACACGATTTAAGTAGAGGGGCCTCCGCAGCCATTGCAAATAGAGCGTCTAAAAATTTAATCCGATCATGGGGCTTTCAAACGCTATATCAAAACGGAAACTCCCCCTTGTTTTCCTCCTTGAGTTCTACACTTGCCGGCTCCTTATTAGGCAATGTATTTACCCTTGCTAGTTCAGGCAAAAAAGTATCTGACTTAACCCACCAGCAATTTGCAAAACAATTTTTTTTAAACAGAGGATTTTTAGGCGCTTTATATGGACTAGAGCTGAAGGTTGCTATGGCATTAAGTATGGGCTTAAGTTCTCAGTTATATTTTTCTACTATTAAAAAACCAGAAGATGGGCATTTACAGTCTTTAGCTAAAATAAGCGCCTGTTATGCTCCGGCCTGTTTTTTCACCACGGCCTTAGATGCTATTCGAGAAACAGCAATAAAAAATATGGGTAAAGATCGTTTTGCGATTTTAGCCGCTACACAAACAAACTTTAAAAATCTTGGAAGAATGTGGCCCATGTTATTAAAAGTGGGTATCGGCGCTTTGGTAACAGTAATGCCAGTTGCCGCTTGGGACAATGAACGTATTTTGAAAGCTAGAAACCTTCCGGAATGCTAATAATCTCTTGTGTATCATGATCCAATTAGTTTATCTATAAAATTTGAAAATCATACAAAACCAAACTGGTTTATTAATTTATTCTTTTATGAGACAATTATTCTCATAATTTATGTAATGGAGCTCTCTTCATGTCATTTGGTAGTTTGTTAAAAGAATTTCGTGAACGTAAAGGCTTAAGTAAAGTTGCTCTTGCCTCAGTTATCGAAAAAACAGATACCTATATTAGAAAAATAGAGTCAGATGGTTATACGCCTCCAGTGTTTTCATTATGTATAAAACTCGCGACTTATCTGTCTTTGTCGGCGCAAGAAACTGAACAATTTATGCGAGAAGCATTTATTGAACGACTTCACGCTGATCAAGAATTTTATCAGTATTTATCTGCGTCGACTTCTGAATTAACCATAGATACAAAATTAACTTATAAAAACCCTGATCCCTTTTTAACAGATCAAAGCATAGGGCGTTGCAGCTATTACTTAGCTTGGCATACCCGATCTAAGAAAAAAATCTTAACAAAAAAAATATTACTAGATATTCAAGAGATATTAGAAATTTATATTAAAAAATTTGGGTATCACCTTCAAGATCTTAACTGTACAGCTAACAACATAAATTGTTTAGTAGATGTTTCGCCTAATATGAATATTCAAGAATTTGTGATTGGATTACAAAATCTATTAAACGGAGAGCTGCATAATCGTTATGAAGCGTTAAGCGATTATCCAAATTTATGGGATCATGACTGCGTCATTCATACAGTTGGCAAATGCCCAACTCATGAAGAATCTGACTTTTATACAAAGCAATTTTCTACAAACTCTAACATCAAGTAATAAACTACTACATGCAAACTCAACAAAACGAATTAAATGTTGTGTTGCCCCTTATGTTAAAATGTCTGGATATACTTGAACAACAACATGCACAGAACTTTGTTTTTAAATACTTATCTCGAAACTCTGTTAACTATTCAGATAATTACCAAGATATTCAGTTAATACGCGATGAAAAAGCAGCAACAGAATTTTTGGCTCCTGAATTACGTGATAAACAAAAACAAGCAGTAGATTTTAGATCCGATCTTTATGCATTTGGCATTGTGTTTTTTGACTATCTTACTAATAAATTACCAGTTTTAACTCCTTCAGGAGTTGCTAACTTTGACTTTACAAAGCATCCTTACATCCCATTATCTGTAACCTTTATTATTCAAAAATTATGCTATATATATCCAACTGATCGCTATCAATCACATCAGGGATTAAGAGATGATCTAAAGCGCTGTTTGTTTGAACTTGAAAGCACAAGTACTATTTCCTGTTTTTTCCCGGGATTAACAGATAAACCTAAAGAACTAAACTTTAGTCATTATTTATATGGCAGAGAGCTAGAGCTTCAACAGATATCTGAAATAATTAAAGTTAGCTTAAGAACCCATAAATCCATGTTATTAGTATCAGGATATTCTGGAGTTGGCAAAACCAGTCTGATTGAACACGCTATTTCTAAACTAAATCATAAAGCGACCTTTATTATTCAAGGTAAATTTGATCAAACATTAAATCAGCCGTATCATGCGCTAATTCTAGCACTTAAAGCGCTAAATTCTGATATCAGTCAAAAACATGATGAAGAACGTTTATTATGGAGACAAAAACTAAACCAAGCTGTTTTTCCGAATGGACAGGTTTTAATCAACCTCATTCCTGAACTCGAGTTGTTATTAGGTCCACAACCCCCTATAGTAGACTTAGATACAGAACAAACAAAAAATCGATTGAATACAGTATTTTTACAATTTTTTAATGCTTTTGTAGAAAAGAATAGCTCTATGATTATTTTTTTAGACGATCTTCAGTGGGCAGATGATGTATCTTTAAAGGTCATGCAAGTATTATTAGAACAAATCAATCAAAATTTTTTGTTCATTGGCGCATACCGCGATAACGAATGCAGTAAAGACCATAGTTTATATGCACTAATAAATACGCTTGATCAAGTAAAAACTGCTCAAATCAAATTATCGTCGCTCTCACAAAAACAAACTACTCAACAAATTTCATTAACCCTTCATGAAATTCCTCTAGACGGCTTATCATCGGCTGCTTTGACAGAACAATTACAGGATTTATTTAAAACGAATTCCAAACAAATCAGTCTTTTAGCCGAATTAATTTATTCAAAAACACACGGAAATCCGTTTTTTACAAAACAATTAATGACATCCTTAAAAGATCAAGGGTTTATTCAGTACGATGCAAGCCTAAAAACATGGACCTGGAACTTAACTCGCATTCAAGAACAAAATATCACTGATAACGTCGTAGATTTTATGATTCAACAATTTAATTGTTTACCTCAAAGTACTCAAGAAGTATTGGTTTATGCTGCGTGTTTAGGCCATAAGTTTTCTTTAAAAGAGTTATCTGTCATTCTAAAAAAAGACCAAATTCAAGTTGAGTTAAGCTTATGGATAGCCGTAAATCGGGGTTTAATTGCCTTGATAGAAACCGATCAAAACGAAAAATATTACAAATTTTTACACGATAGAATTCAGCAAGCTGCCTACGAATCGCTTTCAGAAACAGCGATTCAAACCTGTCATTTAAACATCGCGTTGGCTTTTGATACCAACAATCAAAACCCTACTCAGAAATATTTATTAAAAGTAGTAGATCATTTTAATTTAGCTTTACCTGTAATTAACACTGACCTTCTTAATCGAGTATTAAATTTAAATTATGAGGCTATTTTGGTCGCTAAAAAATCGGCAGCATTTAGTTTGGCGTATTCGTATGTGATGAAGTCTTTAGAATTAGCAGCTCAACTGAAGATTGATGAAAATTTTCACATAAATATTCAAAACGAATGGGCTCATTGCGCCTACTTAAGCAATCGATATGACGAGTCTGAACGTTGTTATCACGACCTGTTAAAAATGAATTTAAACCCCAGTGCTAAAATAGATTGTTATTGTCGATTGTCTGTTCTTTATATGCATACCGGAAGACCAGATAAAGCTATTTTGTTACTACGTCCATCACTTGAATTAATTAAAATAAAAATTCCAAAAAAAATAAGGCCTTTTCATACTAAACTGTTGTATTTTCGGTATCGGCATCGCTTTTGGAAAATGGCTAAATATCCCGCACTGCCAATGAATGACTCTATGGATAAACTCACCAAATACCTGCATAAAATTCATACTTATTTTTCATCCCCAACCTATATGATGGATAAAAATTTGCATATTTATCTAAGATTAATCTGTGTATTTTTTGATATGCGGTATAAAGATGAGATCATTTACATCTCCTTTATTTCGCATTTTATAGGTCATGAAAATAACTTAAAATACGCAAAAAAACTTTACGCACTTTGTAAAGACACATTACACCCAAGAAATCACCCAGATTCTAAAGATTTTTATCTCATGGGAGGATATATCACTCCCTATTTTTATCCATTAAAAGAAGCCTTGTTAGATTTAGAAGCCAGTGCCAAGCGATCAAAAAATTACGGCGAAATTACCTTTGAATCATTTTCACTGGCTATTTTACTCACCTACCAATTTATATCGGGCCAAAATTTATCAGAATTTTTAAACTACTGCGAAGAAAAAAGCCATATTCTAGAAAAAAACAAAGAACTTACCGCCTTATCTGCGTCTCGCGCTTTCCCTTTAATTGCAACTCGATTAATAGATGGGTTACCAATCAGTCAAGACTATATCGAGCAAATAGTAAGCACCTTAAATAAAGTTCCATTTCAAATTGGTTTATTTATATTTTACCTAAGCTTAGCTCAATATTATCTTATTTATGACAATATTAAGCTGGCTAAACAGTATATTGATAAAGTTTCTCAAGTTCCAAATGGAAGTTTAGGTACGTTACATGACGATGAATTTCGTTTTTATAAAACATTGATCGCTTTTATTGACGTTCAAAATGGAACTCGTCTTGAACGCATAAAAACCTATATGCAAAATCGAAAAGATATGGCCTGGTTGAAGCAACTTTCTGATTTAAATCCTGCAAATTTTAGGCATTTGCATCAATTTTTATTGGCTGAGAAATCCTGTTTATTTCAATCAAAATCTCAAGTAAGCTACTATTATGACAGAGCCATTCAAGCCGCTATCGAAAATAGCTTTAATCAATACGCAGCGATAGCAGCCGAAAGAGCCTCTAAATATTGTTTGAAAAATAACGACGTTGCTAAGTCACAACTCTATTTAAAAACCGCGATCGAGTATTACCAGAAATGGGGAGCAGAAGCCAAAGTTTTACAGTGTAAAAATAAATTAATTGGAGACTAAATTATGGTATCTGAAGACCTGTTTAATGATCATAAAGAACTGATCACTGTACTGCCATTCATATTGCATCGTGTAGATGAGCTGGAATCAACCCATAAAGCTGGGTTTGCAGACAACGCTTCTGAACTTAATAATGACATAAATTCTGGCGATTTTAGACGCAATTTTTATTCACTAGGCATTTTGTTTTATGAACAATTAACAGGGCAAACACCCAAAATCACAGAAAAAAAGACCCTTGATTTTGATTTTTCAAATCATCCTTATATCCCATTATCTGTCTCGTTTATTATCAAAAAATTGACTTATTCTCGTCTAAACGATAGATACCAATCGTATCAGGGTTTACGAGATGATTTATCTCGCTGTTTATCTGAATTACAAAACATAGGCAATATTTCGTGCTTTTTTCCCGGATTAACCGATAAACCCCAAGAACTAAACTTTAGTCATTATTTATATGGCAGAGAGGCAGAAACAAACCAAATATCAGAGATAGTAAGTACAAGCGTAATAAATTGCCGATCCGTGCTGATGGTATCGGGATATTCAGGGGTTGGAAAAACCAGTCTTATTCAACAAGCAATTTCTAAATTCATTCCTGAAAATGCTTTTTTTATTCAAGGTAAATTTGATCAAACATTAAATCAACCCTATGCCGCTTTCATTATGGCAGTAAAAGAGTTAATTTCTCAAATAAAACAGAAAGGCAATGAAGAGCTTTCGATGTGGAAAAAAATATTAAACGACGACCTTTTTCCAAACGGCCAAGCATTAATAAACATCATTCCTGAACTTGAGTTATTATTAGGCTCCCAACCTCCTGTATTGGAATTAGATACCGAACAAACAAAAAACCGATTTAAAACTGTATTTCAACAATTTTTTAACGCTTTTGTCAAAAATGACAAACCCTTAATCGTTTTCTTAGACGATTTGCAGTGGGTGGATGTAGCTTCTTTAGATTTACTGCAAGTCTTGATTGAACAAATTAGCCATAAATTATTAATTGTTGGCGCTTATCGAGATAATGAATGTGGCCCCAATCATCACTTGAGTATTTTCATGACACAGTTACAAGCAAGCTCTATGCAACAAATTAAACTAAAGTCATTATCACAAAGTCAAACCGAACAACAAATTGCAGCCCTTATTTATGAAATATCTTTAGAAGGTTTAAGTTCTATCGATATTAAAAATCAAATCCAAGATATGTTTAAAAGCAATTCAAAACAAGCAGCTGCTTTGGCTGAACTGATATTTTCAAAAACTCACGGAAATCCGTTTTTTACGAAGCAACTTATTCAATCATTAAAAAACCAAGAATTTATACTATTTGATAAACAACTAAAACAATGGTCTTGGGATTTAACCAAACTGCAAGAGCAAACGGTATCAGATAATGTAGGCGATTTCATGGCAAAACAGTTTTGTTTACTTCCTGAAGAGACTCAAAATTTACTTCTTTATGCTGCCTGTTTAGGGCACGTATTTGCATTAAAAGAGCTGGCTCTGATCGTAAAAAAAGACGAATTAAACCTAGAATTAAGTTTATGGATAGCCGTAAATCGGGGTTTAATTGCCTTGATAGAAACCGATCAAAACGAAAAATATTACAAATTTTTACACGATAGAATTCAGCAGGCCGCCTACCAATCCGTTTCGAAATCTGATAGTCAAAACTGTCATTTATCTATCGCAAAATCTCTTGAAAAACATGGTCACGATTCATCTTCCAAACAATTTTTGAAAATAGTCGATCATTACAATATTGCCTTGCCTGTTATTTCAAACAAAGACCTAATGCCAATTCTAACCATGACAATACAAGCCATTCAAGTTGCAAAAAATGCAATTGCCTATGATTTAGCCTATTTTTATGCAAATCAATCATTGATTATGTCTCAACGCATTAGCGTAGCCGATTCTGTACATACTGAAATACACATAGAATTGGCACATTGCGGATATTTAACAGGTCAATTTAAACAAGCAGAAGCCGAATATAAAAATTTACTAAATAAAGAATTGCCTTTACCTGTAAAAATAGACTGTTATTGTA
>JBILGQ010000232.1:0-2818 GCA_044350955.1 Candidatus Marinamargulisbacteria bacterium
TGGGGGCGTAGCTCAGCCGGTTAGAGCGCTTGCCTGTCACGCAAGAGGTCGTGGGTTCGAGTCCCATCGTCCCCGCCATTAACATGAAAAATAAAAACGCTGAAAAGCGTTTTTTTTGGTTTTATAGGCGCTGGGTTCGGAAATAGCCTATTGTTTGTAGATTAAGGGGGTAATCGATGAAGATAGAGAACGATATTTTTGCGTTTATTGACAGTCAGAATTTAAATTTAGCAATAAAATCCCAGGGCTGGGAACTAGATTTTAAAAAATTTCGAATTTATTTGAGAGATAAATTCAATGTTTAAAAGGCATTTCTATTTATTGGTTTTTACCCTGGGAATGAAAACTTATATAAGTCGCTTCAGGAATATGGATATATATTAATTTTTAAGCCAACACTTGAAATAAAAGGGAAGATAAAAGGTAATTGTGATGCAGAACTTGTTTTGCATGCTATGCTTGAATATAAGAATTACGATAAGGCGATTATTGTTAGTGGGGACGGGGATTTTCATTGTCTCATAGAACACTTAGAGAGAAAAAATAAACTTTTAAAATTGGGAATACCTAATAAACAGAAATATTCAGCTTTATTAAGGAAGTTTTCAAAATATTTTTTCTTTATTGGGGATGTAAAAATAAAGATAAAACATAAAAAGGGAGACATTAGCTAAGGACGAAACCTGTTGCTTAGTCTCCCATCGTGATACGTAGATTATATCGCGCAATTATAAAATTTTCAAACTTATCGTAAAGTTCAAAATGTTTCAGCGTTTAGCTGCAACAGGAAAAAATCTAAAGCCATAGTTTTTAAACTTTAACAGAAAATATAAAAAATTATCCTTTCTGACGCCTGATTCTTTGATGGAAGTGGATATAAAAAAATGTTTAAGGTAGTATTTGGAATATAATTATGAGACTTGAGAAAGATATTATTGAATCAGGTTATTTTTGGCTTCCAGGTAAAGCTGATAATAAAATTCCAGGAACTTTAAAAATTGTTGATGGGGGTTTTGTTCAATTAGAATTGATCGGGGAGTTTTTTGAATATAAAGGAGAAGGGCTTTTGGAGTACTTTCAAAAGTTAGAGAGTCACATTCCAGAAATTATTGGAAATTTGTGTGATAAGCGAGTTAGATTGATAGATGGGGAGAATACACAAAATTTACCTAAGTTGCCTTCATTTTTTATTAGTCTGACTTTTGTTTTTAAGAGAGCTGTAATTTTAGATACTGTTGAAGAAGATGAATGTTTATCTTTTAAAGTAGTCGATTTTTCGATCAATGGTCTTGTTGAATGGTTTGAATTTTCTAATATTACTGTTAAAAATTCGACAGACTTAAAAACGGTTTCGATGAATGGTGTTAGCCCCGATGATTTAATGTTTAATTTATCTGAGAGTATAAATATGCAGGTTAAATTTAAATTACTTTGTGAGGTAGGTAAATTTGGTAATGTTATAACAAAATCCGTGAGGATAAGTTTGGAATTTAAAGATCCAGTTAGCTTAGATGAAGTGATTAAAAACATTCATTTAATAGGGAGATTTTTTAATTTTTTATTTGATAGAGTAACTTATTTATATGATGTGAAATTGTTGTCAAAAGACAATCAATCAGGGTCTTTATTTTATGAGAGTCTTTTTTTTGATAAAAAAGAATTTAATTTCGGGCTTTCTTTAATTTTCTATATCGATATAAAAGATTCGTTTGAATCATTATTAAAAAATTGGATTGAATTAAATACAAAATTTGGAATTTGTGTTAATTTGTTTTTTGCGGCAAAATTTTATTCGCCACAGTATCCTTCAGGGAGGTTTTTATATTTAGCGCAGTGTTTAGAGGCTTTTCATAAAATGAAATCTAATTTAAAAGAAATGATTTTTAAAGAAAGAATTCAATGCTTACAAACTACTTTAGTTTTGTCTGATACTTTTTCGTGTTTAAAAAGCCATGAATTTTCAATTATGATATTGAAAGGCAGGAATCGTTTAACTCATTATGATGAAGAGTCTTCAGAGTTGCTTAAAGAAAAGGGGTATTTTTTTAATTTATTTAATAAAGTGGATTTGTTTATGCAGTTGCTTTTTTGTAAGGAATTAGGTTTGTCAAACGAGCAGCTTAATGAGATTTTGAAAGAAAAAAAAATTGTTTCGTATAAACTTGACAATAAGTTGGAGTAAAGTTTATGAAACGATTCCTTCTTTTTCTAGCGTTGGGAGCTGTGTTTAGTTTTTTTTTATATGTGTCTTATGAATGGTTTTGCGAGTGGTTTGGGGGTTCCTCAAAATTTGGTTTTGCTTTTGACGATTATACTGTTTTTGGTCTTTTAACTATTCTTTTTTTGTTGCTAGTGATGGCAGTAATTTTGAAACTATTGTTTTCTGGTTTTTTTGGGGGAAAGATTCTTAATGATGGGGCGACTAGTGTAGTATGTTTAAGTGGAGTTGCCATTTTTATGACTTGTATTAGTGAGATGAATGGCATTATTTTAGGGAGTTCGATTTTTATTTTTTTTGTTTCAATTTTTCTAAGAAAAATATAAAGAGAAAAGGTGTCACTGGCTTTTCATTTCTGCTTTATTGATTTGGTATTTTTATTCTAAAGGCACCTAACCTCTGACACCTGTTGACACTTGTATTAAAATGAGCAGGTATTAAAATCGGCGACAGAGCCATTACTGAGAACTAGGATGTGCGCTGTGTAAGGTTTGCTCTAGAGCTTCATTCGTGACGTGCGTATAAATCTCGGTGCTTGAAATATTTTTGTGGCCTAATAATTCTTTAATGACGCTTAAATCGGCTCCTCCGTTGTATAAA
>JBILGQ010000231.1:0-2818 GCA_044350955.1 Candidatus Marinamargulisbacteria bacterium
GCGATGGAACATTGCTTCCTGTTGTGTTTGGTGAGGCGCCCTTTTATTCGTCTAATTCCAAAAAAGCCCAAGAGAACTACAATGACTTAATGGGCTTACGTATAAAAAAATCACAAGCAAAAATTGTCGATTTATTAAAACGGGAAAATAGTTCAGTAAACGGAAAAGAATCGGCTTTAAAAGGCGAGCCTGAAGCCATTATGCACCCTGTAAAATTTTATGAAAAGGGCGATTCACCTATAGAGTTTGTTCCTTCAAGACAATGGTTTATCTCTCTTTTACCATTTAAAAAAGAGTTATTGGCTCAGGCCGATTTAATAAACTGGAAACCGGCTTTTATGAAAAGCAGATATTGTTCATGGGTAGAAGGCTTGAACCAAGATTGGTGTATCAGCCGGCAGCGTTATTTTGGGGTGCCATTCCCGGTTTGGTATCGCTTAGACGAACATAAACAACCTAGGTATGATGCCGTGCTTTATGCGAATCCAGGTCAATTGCCTGTGGATCCATTAACCGATTGCCCGGAAGGATTTTTTGAACATCAGCGCGGTGAGGCCAATGGTTTTGTTGGGGATGTAAATGTAATGGATACTTGGGCAACGTCTTCATTAACCCCGCAAATTGCTAGTCATTGGCCGCAAAACAAGGCTCGTTATCAATCGGTGTTTCCGATGGATATTCGGCCCCAGTCGCATGAAATTATTCGTACATGGGCTTTTTATACAATCGTTAAAGCGTGGATGCATGATAATAGTATTCCGTGGAAAAACGTTGTGATAAGTGGGTGGGTGCTTGATCCGGATCGTAAGAAAATGTCGAAGTCTAAGGGAAATGTAGTGACTCCTGAGCATTTAATTGAGGAATTTTCTTCGGATGCAATTCGTTATTGGGCCGCAAAAGCACGATTGGGTGCCGATACGGCTTTTGAACAACAATTATTTGTGATTGGCAATAAATTAGTAACAAAGTTATTTAATGCGTCTAAATTTGTTTTGATGCAAGTATCTGATATGTCTGATTTAAGTCTTGCTGATGTAACAGAGCCTCTAGATCAATCTTATTTAGTAAAAAATGCTATTTTAGTAGAAAAAGCGACTAAGGCCTTTCATGCTTTTGATTATGCCAGTGCTTTAGAACAAATTGAAAGTCATTTTTGGAATTTTTGTGATCATTATATTGAACTTGTAAAAATGCGTGCTTATAGAGAAGAAGATATCTTGAAACGACGATCGGCCTGTGCTGCATTGCAAGTGACTTTAGATTTATTTTTGCGCTTGTTTGCACCCTTTTTGCCTTATATTACTGAAGAAATCTGGTCTTGGTCGTTTAGAAAAAATAAATCTATACATCTAGAATCGTGGCCTAGTTGTGATGACTACAAAAAAGAATCCGTTAAAGAAGAGATGGTAGATACGGCTATTCTCATATTATCAGATATTCGTTCTGAGAAATCTAAAGCGCAAAAAAACATGAAGCACCCTGTAAAAAAAGTGCAGGTGCTGTGTCAGTCAGAGCTGCGAAATGAGATAGAACAATGTAAGGCTGACATAATGCGTGCAGGATCTGTAGAACAATTTGATAGTCTTGAACACGATGGTGCGCTGCAGATAAAGGTAGAATTAAGCGACGATCTTACATGAGAGTTAATTAGTTAAAAAAGTAGTGCGTAAAGTGCGGTGTAATGGTAGAATACCAGGCGAAGAGAGTATGATAAAAAAGCAGTTAATTATGATAGTGGTTATGGCATTAACCATAACGAGTATTACAATAGGTTCCCAAAGTGCTCAGCCTGTTAAGCAGAAGCCAGTCCCTAAAAGTGACAGCACGAGTGAGGCAGCTCCTGTAAGCACAGCAAAAGAAGGGGCTATTATTGCAAAGAACTCTGCAGAAAGCAAAGCGTTGTATCACAGACTTTATGCACAAGATATGGCTTTATTAAAAGAAAGTTTACTTAATGAAGAATATATTAATAGTAATGAATTATTAATAAAGATATTGGGTAAAGTAAAATCAAGTCAAAGTCAAAAATTAAAGCAGTTTTTTCCTAAAGACTATAAAAATTTAAGGGTTATTTCTGATAAAACCTATGCATCAGAGCAGGCATTTGAAGGCTTTGAAAGTTCGCATTCTGGGGTTGTTTTTAGCCGTAATTTTATGGATGATAAAAATCGCCGTCTTGAAATTAATGTATTATTTTCAGATGATTCCATCAGAGATTATTTAGAAATTATTCAGAGGCCGAATTTAGTGCAAGGTATGGAGAATACTTCGGTAGTAAGTATACAAAATTTTAAGGGGCTAGTTACTATTTCTGAAGATAAAACCTATTTTGATTTGAAACTTATTTTAAATAATGAATTAATGGTAACGGCTGTATCTGTAGGTATGACCGACCATGCATTGATTTACGAATTGTTAAACCAAATAGCACTTCGTGATTTACAAGCTTATTTTAAAAAATAACACTATTTTCTGGAAGTCATTACTGCTGCCTAATCCTTAGATAATAGTTTCTTAGTCAAAAATAGCTATAAAAAATTTTAAAAGAATATTTATGGTCACAGATTTTTATGATAGAATCCGCTTGAAGCATAAATTTTTGCTCCTGTAGCTCAGTAGGTAGAGCGCATCCATGGTAAGGATGAGGTCACCGGTTCAATTCCGGTCGGGAGCTCCATAAAAGGAGAATAGAATGGCAAAAGAAAAATTCGAGAGAAAAAAACCACACGTTAATATAGGGACTATTGGTCACGTAGACCATGGTAAAACGACATTAACAGCAGCAATAACAAAGGTATTAGCATCGGTAGGACAAGCA
>JBILGQ010000234.1:0-2814 GCA_044350955.1 Candidatus Marinamargulisbacteria bacterium
AAGTGCTAACTAAGGATATTGTGAAGCGGTTGGTGAAATCGTGACTACTTTAATATAATTAAGCCAAAATATAAGCTGGGCTAAAATTGGTCAGATTGGGTATTTCGCGACAAAGCCTTTATACACGAGGTCTCATCAAATACTGATAATAAAACATAATAAATAACACGGTATTAAGAGACATCACAAAAAAAGAACTTAATACCAAGTGTGGCGAGATAAAGGCTACTACGTGTACTATATTTTCCCATAAAAAGTGGCCTGCTAAGCCAGGTATGCCTACTATACACAACCCTAGAATTAATATAAGTAAGCCTTCGCGTTTTGAATAATGCATGTGAGACGAGTCTTTGTGTTTTTGAAAGCCTATTATTAAGGAGATACCTGCTATGATTAAAATTAACCATTCGAATGTGGCAATTTTTTCAAAAATCTGTCCTAATAAAGATAGGTACAAAAGGGCCATTGAAGCGCAGATTAATAATAAAAACCAGGCCGTTTTTTTAAGATTATGAAAGGCTGCAAAGGTACAGCCTAAAGCTGTCATGACTATGAGTTCATCCCTAACTATATATAAACTTTCATGAAGTATATTAAGAGACAGTATACTAATGATGCCTCCGACTATTAGGCTTATAAGACTGAAACGGATGAAATGTTTTTGAGAACGCTCTTGGGTTTTGAGCCCCAAGAAATAATCAATAAAGCTAAATAATAATTTTTGAAGTCCATATTTTTTTAGTGTTAATGCATACAGAAATTTATTTAGCGCTGTGCTGGTTTTTTTGTGCTGTGGCCTACTATGTTTACGATTTAATTCGATACTAAGTAGGGTGTGAATGATAGAGGGTGTTTTGAGTAAATCAAAGGTTCTAAATAAACCGTGAGACAGGGCATGAATCATAGCTAAAATTTTGAAGCCTAATAATAGTTCTATATAAATTAGGGCCAATTGGGTTGTTATGGCATAGGCTAAAGACCCCTTGGCATCGGCAGTTTGTTTGGCTAAGCCATTTGAAAATAGGGCCGAGATGAAACAAATTACAATGCCTGCACAGGCAAGGGGATGCGGCGCATATAAAGATGCCGGCCATATTTGAATAAGCATCATTAAGGGGATATGTGTGGCTAGTGCTCCATAAAAAATCGAGCTTGAAGGGGTAGGGCCTTCCATGGCACGCGGCAGCCACTGCCAGGGAAAAATGCCTGATTTAATTAAACAGGCAATAAAAATAAAACTGTAGATAAATACCTGAACACCTGGTTCTTGAATTAAATGAAGCTGTGATAGTGATTCAACATGACATAACATGGCAACTAAAAAAGCCATAAACAAAAATATATCAGCCACTTTATAAATAAATAAAATTCGTATGGCGTTTTTAATGGGTTCAATTCGGTGTTCATAAAAACCAATTAATAATACCGACGAAAGTCCTAATAATTCCCAACCCATAAATAAAAATCGAGTGGTATCACTAAAATTCAGCAGTATGATAGAGAATTTAAAGAGATAAAACAGGGTAAAAAATTTATGATAATATTGATCTTTGTGTAAATAGGTACAGGAAAAATAGTTGACTAAACTTAACAAAAAAATAGAAAAGCTAAGAGTAGACACTAAGAACCAAGAGTAGTTTACTTGAATAGTTGAAATTCCAAACAGTGAACAAGATAAAGTGTAAGGGCCCGTGTTTATTAATAGGCCAATGAATAGGGCGATATGCAAGGTATCTAATGGAATGGTCCAACGCGTTAGTCGACGTACTAGTGATTCCGAACAAGGGATTCCGGCCCATATAAATTGCCAATTAATGAGTAGTATTTTAGAAAATGGATTAATCAGAAAATAATATAATAAATAGCTGTATAGGTGTTCGATTAGCATGTTTTCTTCCTGTTTTTTTTATTTTTTATTTTTTATTTTTATTTATTTATTTATTTTCTGATAATGCCAAATTCGATATTGTCTAAATTTACAAAGAATTTTGGGTCGTTGTAGTTATATATGGGTGTTTCTGAATCAGTGATTAAATCGATATCAATCGTTTTAAATTGGTCATCCTCGTAACGGTATAGGTCTTGTGTGTTTAAATCATGAACCACTAGCTCTACCCATCGGTTTTTGATTAATCTTTGATAGTGACCGTCTTGCTTTAATAGTTTTGACAGGGTGTTTACTGAGCAGTAAATACAAAATAATAAACGAATGGGTTCGTGAATTTCTACCATTTGCCACGGAAGCCCTAATTGCAAATCACTCATGTATCCGTTCATAACGCCTAATAACGCTGTTACGTTATGGGGTAACTTGGTGCCACAGCCATAGCTGTCGTTATCAATGCGGCTAAAATAATAATCCATGTTAATTCCCAAACAGACGGGGACTACTGCTTGTAAAAGTTGATTTAAAATAACGCCATCTATATCACTATCAGGGTTATAAGACAGTAAAAAAGAACGGCGATCTAAGTATAACGATTTACTCATTTGTCGTGGACCAATAATGCATAGGCAGTTGGTGGTATGACCGTATTCGGGGCGTGCTTGTCTTAAATCGGTGGCGCGACCTTGGATATAGTCTGCAAATAGTTGGTCTGAAACACTGGTGTCGGCATCTTCAAATCGTCTGCAGCGTTCTTTGGCGTCTAATAATGACGCGTGTTGAATTTTCAATAAAATTAATTTGAGTTCGGGTGTTTGTTCAGGGAGTCTAAAAAAAGTGATCGTGCCATTACAGGTGTTGTGGTAGCCCCGAATGAATACTGTGTCTTGTGGAATATGAATGCCTCGTGATTTTAAGGCAAGTCTTAC
>JBILGQ010000233.1:0-2814 GCA_044350955.1 Candidatus Marinamargulisbacteria bacterium
GGCTACAGCAAAACGTTTGGGCCTTAAGGGTGAGGATACGTTTTGGCAAAAGGGGATGTCGGCATGTGCTGTGTGTGATGGGGGCCTACCCTTGTTCAGAAATAAACCCATGGTCGTTATTGGCGGCGGAGACACTGCAGCTGAAGAGGCTACCTATTTAACAAAATTTGCCTCGAAAGTCTATTTATTAGTACGAAGCAATACGATGCGTGCGTCAAAAGCTATGCAAGAACGGGTGTTTAAAAACGATAAAATTGAGTTGTTATGGAATACAGAGGCTGTCGAAGTGATGGGCGATAGCGTATTACAGCAAGTAAAAATTATTAACACACAAAGCAACGAAGAAAAATTATTAGATGTAAACGGTTTGTTTTATGCGATTGGGCATACACCAAATACAGCTTTCTTAGACAATCAATTACAGGTAGATGAATCGGGATATATCATAACAAGCCCTGGTACAGCACAAACTTCAGTAAAGGGTGTATTTGCTGCTGGCGATGTTCAAGATAAAAAATATCGACAAGCCATCACATCTGCCGGATCGGGATGTATGGCGGCTTTAGAGGCCGAACATTTTATAGCGACTCTTGCATGATTTATTCCATTAGTGGGCGTTTAAGCGATATTTTAGACGATTCAGCTATAGTAGAGGTACAAGGGCTTGGGTATCAGGTGTTGTTGCCGTATTCGTATTTGGCTAAATTACCAGGAATTGGGGCTGATGTTTATTTTTATACCTATCATTATATTAGAGAAGATCAGCAGTTATTATTTGGCTTTTTAAGTTCAGAAGAAAAGCAGTTTTTTATAAAGTTAACATCGGTATCTGGTGTTGGGCCAAAAATTGCTATGAAAATGATGTCTGATTTAAGCGTGCAAGACATTGCGAATGCTATTTTGCAAGGTAACATTGCCATATTAACGAGTTTATCAGGGGTGGGTAAAAAAATGGCAGAGCGCCTTATTATCGAATTAAAAGACAAATTAGATTTTGTAATATCTCATAAGCAATATATTCAAGGTGATCCGTTAGTTATTGATAAAGAGTTTGAGAACGATTTATTTATGGCTCTAAAGTCATTAGGCTATGCCAGAGAAGAAATCAAACGAGCACTGACAAAAGCATCGGCAGAGTTAAATTCTGAACTTAGTTTAGAGCAATGCATTAAAGTGGTTTTGAAGAAAATTTAACTAACAAACGCTGGATGCTGCGACTTCGCGCAGCATGACGTTAAACATGGGACTGTCGCAGGGGGTCGGTTAGTGGACCCAGTGGATAGTTACCCATTACAAATTTAACTTTTTTCATGATTGACAAATTTATTAATAATACTTAGACTCAGTCTCAATTGATTTGGTATTGAGACTCTGTCTTAATAACAGTATTTTCTTGGAGGTTGTTTGGTATATGTCTAAGGTTTTGTTGTCTGTTAAAAAATCTCTTCTTGTAACTATGATAATGCTTTTTTTGCCTGCATGGTGTTTAGCGCTGTCTGTTGCATCTGAAACCGTTACCTCTAATGCTTTGCGTTTGGGTGGGGTTGAAATTATTGGGCAGCAAGAGCAATTGCGAACTATTCCGGGCGCAGCTGCCGTGGTGGATGAAGAAACAATGATTTTGAGTCAACCACTTAGTGTTGGCGAGGCTTTGCGTAAAGTATCTGGGGTATATGTTCGTGATGAGGATGGACAGGGATTGCGTCCCAATATTTCGATACGCGGAATTGACGGTCATCGCAGTGTAAAATTATTGTTATTAGAGGATGGATTGCCTATTAGTCTTGCGCCCTATGGCGAAAACTCAGCGTATTACGCACCTTTAATTGATCGTACATCACGAATCGAAGTATTGAAGGGGAGTGGAAGTATTTTGTACGGACCGCAGACAGTAGCCGGTGTTATTAATTATATCACTGAAAATCCTCCGTTAAACGAGCTGAGTCGTACGAAAATCGTGGGAGGGACTAACGGGTACTTTAATTTGCAAAGCGATTATGGCAATACATTCGATAGTACAGGTGTCTTGCTTCAGGGTTTATACAAAAAGGGAGATGGGTTTCGTAAAGGTACCCCTTTTGGAATTTATGATTTTAGAGCTAAATTAGTGACTGTTTTAAATGATGAGCAAGAGTTAATGGTGAAAGCTCAGTATTATAATGAAGACTCAACAATTAGTTATGCCGGGCTAACGCAGGATATGTATGACGATAATCCGAATCAAAACCCAGCTATTCACGATGCGTTGTATGTCGAGCGTTTGGCTTTATCGGCCACTCATACGCATCATAATTTCTTTTCAGGTCGCCTAGATACTAGTTTTTATGGGTATGCAACTAAGCGAGATTTTTGGCGTCAGCAATATGATCGTGTAGAGAATAATAGTACGTCATACGAGCGTATTTCTGGTAATGGCAATGATAACGAAAGCTTATTTTGGAAAAATGAAAATAGAGGCAACAATCGTAGTTATAAAGTAGTTGGGATAGAGCCGCGATACGAATCAGGCAATTTTAAAGGGGGTGTAAAAATTCATTATGAGACTGAAGATAATAAACAATACAAAGGCCTTTCTGGCGATGCGCGATCGGGAAGTGTTAATACAGACGAGCGTCGAGATACCTTTGCAACGGCGGCTTATATTCAAAATCGTTACGAACTTTCACAAGCATGGGATTTAACGGCTGGATTACGAATAGAAAGTTACCGTCAAGGGCGCGATATTCTTAAATCGGTTGCAACTCAAAATGTAAGTAACCAAACCGATTTAATCACGGAGTTTATTCCCGGATTGGGAACTACCTATGATTTGTC